>NZ_RZOF01000464.1:0-3946 GCF_003998955.1 Mesorhizobium sp. M4B.F.Ca.ET.017.02.2.1
GCCAAGCACCTGATTGGTGAGATCCGGGCCTCAAAGGCCACCTCGGGCTCTGAAGAAGCCTTCACTTCGGCAAGGCGTAAGCCATCACATAATCACCCGGCTTGGTCCCGACCGAGCCGTGGCCGCCAGCGACGATGACCACGAACTGGCGGCCGTCGGCGACCGTATAGGTCATCGGCGTCGACTGGCCGCCGGCCGGCAGCCTGGCTTTCCAAAGCTGCCTGCCGGTCGTCAGATCATAGGCGCGCAGATAATCGTCGACAGCCGCCCCCAGGAACGCGACCCCACCGGCGGTGATCATCGGCCCGCCAATCCCAGGCACGCCGACCTTGAACGGCAGCGGCAGCGGTGTCATGTCGCGCACGGTGCCGTTGCGGTGCTTGTAGGCGATCTTGCCGGTCCTGAGATCGGCGCCGGCGACATAGCCCCAGGGCGGCGCCTGGCAGGGGATGCCGAGCGGCGACAGGAACGGCCCCATCACCACCGCGTAAGGCGCGCCCTCGTTGCGGTTGAGCCCTTGTTCGCTGCCGCGTCCTTCGTCCGGTGGCGGCACCTGGTCGCGCGGGATGAGCTGCGACTTGAACGCCAGATAGGTCGGCATGCCGAACATCACCTGCCGGACCGGATCGACTGCCACGCCGCCCCAGTTGAAGACGCCGAAATTGCCGGGATAGACCAGCGAGCCCTGCACGGATGGCGGCGTGTAGCGACCCTCGTAGCGCAGGCCCTTGAGCTCGATCCGGCAGGCCAGCTGGTCGAACATGGTGATGCCCCACATGTCGGCGCCGGTCAGCGGCTTCGGATTGAAGGAGAGGTCCGATTCCGGCTGCGTCGGCGAGGTGTGGTCGCCCTCGATCGCGCCGCCCGGCGCCGGCACCTCCTTGACGGGAATGATCGGCTCGCCGCTGCGCCGGTCGAGCACGTAAAGATCGCCCTGCTTGGTCGGCCCGACCAGCCCCGGCACGACGCCGCTCGACGTGGTGATGTCGACCAGCGATGGCTGCGCCGGCACGTCCATGTCCCAAAGGTCATGATGCACGGTCTGCCGCACCCAGCGCACCTGCCCGCTGTTGAGGTCGAGCGCGGTGATCGAGGACGAGAATTTCTCGACATTGGCGCTGCGCCCGGCGCCGAGCTGGTCCGGCGTCTGGTTGCCGAGCGGCACGTAGAGCAGGCCGAGCTTCTCGTCGGCGCTCGGCGTCGACCACATGTTGGGCGAGTTGTTGGTGTAGTTTTGGCCGGCCGGCAGCGGCGTCGTCTGGTCCGGATTGCCGGAATCCCAGTTCCACAGCAGCGCGCCGCTGTCGACGTCGAAGGCGCGGATGACGCCCGACGGTTCCTGCGTGGAATAATTGTCGTTGACCGCGCCGCCGACGATGATCTTGCCGCCGACGATGAGCGGCGCCGAGGTCGAATAGTAGTAGCCCGACTTCGGATACGGCATGTTGGCGAGCAGGTTCAGCGTGCCGCCCTCCGCAAAGGAGGCACACACCTGCCCGTTCGCGGCGTCGAGCGCGATCAGCCGCGCGTCGGAGGTCGGCAGATAGACGCGCGCGGCGCATGGCTCGCCGGCGGCGATCTTGCCGTCGGCATAATAGGACACGCCGCGGCAGGTCTGGTGTTGCCGGTTGGGATCGAGCTTGATCTTCGGGTCGAAGCGCCATTTCTCCTTGCCGGTCGTGGCATCGATGGCGATGGCGAAATTGTGCGGCGTGCAGATGTAGAGCGCATCGCCAATCTTCAGCGGCGTCACCTGATAGGTCGTCTCGCCGATATCGTCCGGACCCTTCACGTCGCCAGTACGATAGGTCCAGGCCGGCTGCAGCGAAGCCACGTTGTCGACGGTGATCTGGTTGAGCGGCGAATAGCGCTGGCCGAAGGGCGTGCGCCCGTAGAAGTGCCATTCGCCTTCCGGCACGTTGCCGCCGAGATCGGCCGTCGGCGTCACCTTGTCGGCGCTGAGCTCGCCGGCAATGTCCTTTGGGTCGGCGGTCATCGAATAGCCGGCCACGGCCAGCGAGGCCAGCACCGCCAGGATCAGCGGCGCGCGTCCATCGGGACCGGTGAGCCCTCGCCTCGCCCATGGCGTCAGCAGCCACAGCGCCAAAAGCACGATGACGCCGCCGCGCGGACCCAGATCCCACCAGTCGAAGCCGGCTTCCCACACCGCCCAGCACAGCGTGCCGATCACGATCGCCGCATAGAGCCAAAGTCCTGTCGACCTGCGCCGGAACAGGAGCCAGGCGGTGATGAGGAAAGCAAGGCCGACAATGACGTAGTACCAGCTGCCGCCGAGCATCGCCAACCGGATGCCGCCGCCGCCAAGAACCAGACCGATGAGAGCAAGGATTACGGCGGTGAGGATGGTTGCCATGACGACACTCCTTCAGGCGCAGCAGGCGAGCGTCCGGAAACCGCCGTCGCCAAATGCAACCGTAACGCGCTTTCGAGTCTGTTTCACCTCGCCGCCGTAGTTTTCTGCCCGCTCGCGCGAGGTGTCAAATTAGCAGGACAATATCCAACGATGTCGCGGGCATTGCTCGGTCCTGCCGTTCACGTCGAAATGACGAAGCCTGGCGGTCGCCATTCTTCTGCCGGCAATCGGGCGATGCTATGCTTTGCCGATGAAGGCCGACGCCGCCTCGTTGCTTGAAAAGGCCCGCCACGCCTACGCGCAGCGGGCATGGGCGGATGCGTTCGCGCTTCTGCAGGCCATGGACGCGATCGCGCCGCTGGGTCCGGACGATCTCGAACGGCAGCTCTGGTCGGCCGCCATGCTCGACCGCGATCAGGACAGCCAGGTCGCCGGTGACCGCCTGTTCGAGGCCTATGTCGAAGCGGGCCGTTACGACCGGGCGGCGTATTGGGCGTTCTTTCGCGGCTTCCGCCTTCTCGCCCTCGGCGAGGAAGGCCACGCGACGGCCTGCATCCAGCAGGCCCAGCGCCTGGCCGACGGCTTCGGTCGCGAATGCGCGGCGCATGGCTATCTGATCTTGCTGGCGGCCCAGAAGGAACTCATGACGGGTAACGATCCGGCCGCCGCGCCGCTGGCGAGCCAGGCCCTGGCGATCGGCGAGCGCTGTTGCGATATCGACCTCGTCGCCTTCGCCAGATGCTATCTCGGCCGTGCGCTGGTGCGGCAGGGCCGGATCGACGAAGGCATCGCCTCGCTCGACGAGGCCATGCTGCCGGCCGTCGACGGAAAGCTCTCGCCCATCGTCACCGGCCTCATCTATTGCAACCTCATCGCCGCATGCCGGCAGGTCTATGCGCTCGACCGCTCGCGCGAATGGACCGAGGCGCTGTCGAACTGGTGCGGAACGCAGCCGCAGCTTGTCCAGTTCAACGGCGTCTGCCTTTTGCACCGCGCCGAGATCATGGAATTGAACGGCGCCTGGCAGGACGCGATCGCCGAGGCACGCCGCGCGACGACGTCGTTGGCCCATACCACCGCCAGCGAGGCGGCGGCGGGCGCGGCCTACCAGGAGGCCGAAATCCATCGCTTGCGCGGCGAGTTCGCCGCCGCCGAGGACCTCTACCGCACTGCCAGCAGGCTCGGGCTCGAACCGCAGCCCGGCATGGCGCTGCTGCGGCTGGCGCAGGGCCGGGCCGAACAGGCTGCGGCAACCCTTCGCCGCGTGCTCGCCACGACCAAGGCTCCACTCGGCCGCGCCCGCCTGCTGCCGGCGCTGGTCGAGATCATGATCGCCGCCGGCGCAATCGAGGAGGCACGCGACGCCTGCCAGGAGCTGGAAGCGATCGCCAGCCGTTTCGCGACCGACATCCTGGCGGCGATGGCCTCGCAGGCGAGAGGCGAGATCGACTTGCACGAAGGCAGCGCCGCGACCGCGCTCGGCCATATCCGCGCCGCGCTGACGACCTGGCAGCGTGCCGGCGCTCCCTATCTCGAGGCGCGGCTGCGCGTGCTTGCAGGGCAGGCCTGCCG
>NZ_RZOF01000465.1:0-3936 GCF_003998955.1 Mesorhizobium sp. M4B.F.Ca.ET.017.02.2.1
CTCCTCACGCGGCGCCCACGCCCCACCAATGCCGATTTCCAACGGGATCTTGTCCGGCGTCAGACATTGCGAATGGTTGACATCAGCCGTGCGCGGCGCCATGTCGAACCACTCGCATGGCTCGCCGAGAACGCTGTCCGTGCGACCGATGCTCTTGGGGACGACGTCGCGGCCAAGGAGAATAGACAACATATCTCCTGGCCGACATTTCTGGCACAGGAAGAGATTCTCGAACGCGCCGCCCTTGGCGGCCCTGAAGGACAGTTCCTGCCCTGTCCGAGCGTTGCGGATGCTTAGGTATCTCCGCCCATCCGGATAGGCAGCTTCATCATAGATCCACGGATCATGCCGCCGCATGACCCTGACCGCACCTTTCCATTGCATGCGCATGGCGAAATCCGGCGGCCGCTTGACACCCGTTGCGGCCGGCTGGTCGTCGAAGTGCAGCCATTGGGCGACGTCAAGCAGCTTGGCAGGGAGCGCGACCTCCTCGGCGGACACAGGCCGGCGTTCGAGTTTGACGAGCGTTGACTGACGAAACGGCGAACCGTTCACAAACACCTCGGTGGCAATCTCGATACCATCGGCTGTCACGCAACTCAGCCATTTCAGGCCGGGTTCTGACCTGTCTGGATCACGCCGCTGGATTTCTCGTACAGCGCATCGCTCGCTACCGTGCGTCTGGGTCTGTCCGGTTTCGATTACCCCGCGAATCCTCTCATAGGATGTCGATGTCTCACGACTTATCGAAACAGGCGAATAGCCTGTCTGCGAATCCCCGCGCAAAGTGACTGATATCTGCTTTGCCGGATTTCCATAGGTTGTGGCTTGCATTTCTTCGACACGGACCCAGCCGCCATGATGCGTGACTATCCTCGTATGGGCTGCAGTCGGTCCTACCAATGGCTGGACCGTCATGGTCGCGACATAGTCGGGGACATCAGCGGAGGGCGAATAGGGGAGGTTGTCGTCCGCCCGCGCCATGGAGCTGGCGAGAACAAGACCCACCATGATCGAAAATCTCATCATGACTCTCCCCCCGGGCCACGCCCTTGCAGCCAGCAGGATTTCCAGTAACAGCGGCTATTTTGCGACGGTCAGGCGGCGCGATCGGAGAAGGTGATTTGGGAGGTCGCGCGAGGCACGCCCATCTGCTCTGCCGGGCATCTCCCCCTCTAGGGGGGAGATTATTCGCTCCGCCGCCTTCGCAATTTCGAACGCTGCGAGGGTGCGCGCTGGCGCTGAAACCGCCATCTCCCCCCTTGAGGGGGAGATGGCCGGCAGGCCAGAGGGGGTGCTGTCCCGCCAGCGTTTCAGCAAATCACAGCTTCACATAGCGAGATCAGGCACTCGCCAGCAAGTTCGCATCCCGCGCTAGCCGCCAGCGTCCGTCGCCTTCCTTGCGCAGCAGCGTGAGCGTGTAGCCGGAGCGCCGCACCGGCTCGCCGCCCGGTGGCGGCGCCGTCATGTCGATGCGGTTGCGGATATAGGCCCAGTCGCCGAGCAGCTTGAGTTCGACGATCTCGCTCGAGCCATCGATCTTCTCGCCCATGCCTTTGAAGGCGGCAGCGAAGGCTGCCTTGCCGAACGGTTCCTTGGCGGGAACCATGAAGATGACGTCGTCGGTCATCAGCGAGAGCACGGTCTCCAGATCGCCCTTGCGGCTTGCCGCCATCCAGGTCTCGACCACCTGCCGGATCGCGCTTTCGTCGTCGGTCATTGGGTTGTCTCCCTAATGCATCCGTGAGTAGGTGGTGCACCTGTTGCCAATGGCAATGAGCGCCTGCGGGGGGAGATGGCCGCGAGGCCGGAGGGGGCGCGAAGGATCGCGGCAATATTCCAGCTTGTGTTCGTCGCCCCAGGCTGATGCCGGGCGCTTCAAGTTCGAGCGCTCCCCCGCGGCGGAAACGCCCGGCGCGGGGGGGTGTTCGGCGGATCAGAACTTGTAGCTGAGTCCGACCCGAATATCGTGAGTCTGGAGATCGACGTGCGTTTCGGTGGTAAAGCCATTCACCGCCGAGAGAGCCTTGCTGCCGAAGTCGGAGTAGCGATATTCGACCCGAGCGATCCACCTGTCGGAGAGGGCGTGCTCAACGCCGCCTCCAACCGTCCAGCCAACATGCGTCTCTTCACGATATGGCTGGTCACCGCCGAAGCCGCCGGTGGTCACGAGCACTTGATACCTGGCCGCGGCCACGCCGGCAGTGATGTAGGGCAAGGTCCGGTCGTAGGCGTAACCAGCCCGCAGCCGCGCAGAGCCTGACCATTTGACCTCGCCCTTGACCAAGGCGCCACCGCCGCTGCCGAAGGCCGTCTGTCCATCCACGGCAGTGTACATCAGGTCGGCTTCGGCGCCGAGTACGAAGCGGCTGGCCATTTCACGATTGAGGCCGATATGGATGCCCCCTATGAAGCCGTTCGGATCGATAGGACTGTTGAGATCGCCGCCGCCGCTGGTGACCAGGTGGTCAGAGCTTCCGACTGCGTAACCGACGTCGACGCCGGCATAGGAGCCAGACCAGTCGTAGGCAGCCTGCCCCTCATTGGTGTCCGCCGCTGATGCCAAGCCGGCAGGCGCGAGGATGAAGGCTGTCGCGAGAAGAATCGGTTTCATCGTGTCTGCTGCCTCATAATGTTGCGCCCTCCGTTTCGGAAAGGCCGCAGAGGGGCTCCGTTCGGTTCTGCAGATCAGAACTTGTAGCTGAGGCCGACCCGTAAATTGTGCGTCTTGAGATCGACGTTCGAAACCGTGCCAGGACCAAAAAGCGGCACCGAGAGATCCTTTTTACCGAAGTCGGCGTAGCGATATTCGACGCTGGCGATCCACTTGTCAGTGAAGGCGTGGTCAACGCCAGCTCCAACCGTCCAGCCAAGATGGGTTTCGTCGTGGACTGGTATTGTACCGCCGGGGCCGTTGGTGATCACGCTCACTTCATACTTGGCGGCGGCCACGCCGGCAGTGATGTAGGGCAAGGTCCGATCGAAAGCATAGCCAGCCCGCAGCCGCGCCGAACCCGACCACTTGAGTTCGGTGTTGAGCAGCGCGCCGGCGCCTGCGAAGGTGCTCACCCTATCTACATTGCTGTATGCGAGGTCGGCCTCGGCGCCGAGCACGAAGCGGTTCGCCATTTCCTGGTTGACGCCGATATGGACGCCGCCAACAAAGCCGGTCGGATCGAGGGGCGCGTTGACGTCGGTGCCCCCAAGGCCAGCGCCGGCAATGAAGAGATTGGATTTTCCGGCTGCATAACCGACGTCGACGCCGGCATAGAGGCCGGACCAGTCGTAGGCGGCGGCAACGGGCGAGGTTTCATTGATGTCCGCCGCGCATGCCATGCCGACAGGCGCGAGGATGAAGGCTGCCGCGAGAAGAATGGTTTTCATTGTCAGTCTGATGCCCCAGAAATGCTACGTTCCCCGCCGCCGAAATGCTTCGCGGGGATTCATCTGTTGTCGACGTCCCGGTGTTGCATTGTCGGGCGGCGCGCGTCTTGGGCTGGGCCGCACTGGAATTGTCCTGGAACGCACCCCGTCACTTTCCGAACCAGTGTGGCAGATCAGCCGCAGCCGGCCGGCTACGTCGATTCGGGACCTGCGAGAGGGGCGCCCATGTCCGAAATGAGTTTGACGAGATCGGCCTGGCGCCGCGTGCCGGTCTTGGCAAAGATCCGGTTGAGGTGGGTCTTCAGGGTATTCTCGCCGATGCCGAGCGCAACCGCGCTCCTGGGGGCGGACAAACCGCTGCCGATCCTGAGCAGGACCCGCGCCTCCGCTGGCGTCAGGTCGAACAGCGTGGTGAGAACGGCTTCCGGCAATGGCGAGGCGGACGTCGTCGTCGACACGAAGACGGCGGCACAGGCGGGCCGGAAAGCCGCGCGCGCGGGGCCTTCGGTCAACGGCAACACATAAGCAACGGCGGGCGGGCGGGCCCGCGCC
>NZ_RZOF01000466.1:0-3923 GCF_003998955.1 Mesorhizobium sp. M4B.F.Ca.ET.017.02.2.1
AGAGCCGCTTCGCCGCCCTGGCCCGCTCCGGCGCAAAGCCCCTGCCCGTCGCCATGCGGGCAAAGCCGAGCGCGAAGCTCTTTAGCGGCACGGCATAGGTCGGGATGGAACAGCCGTCGGTGCCGCAGTGGTCGACGTCATGGGCGGCACCGGTCACGGACTGCATGGCATCGCGAACCATCTCCTGCTGGGCGTGGCCGGCCTTGACGTAGCCGCGATGGGCGATGCCCGCATGCACGCAGGTGCATAGGAAGCCGGCATGCTTGCCGGAGCAGTTGTTGTGCAGCGCGTTCGGCACGCCGCCGGCACGGGCAAGCGCTATGGTGGCGTCATGGTTCGACGGCCAATGCGCGCCGCATTCGAGCGCGGTTTTGTCGAGACCGGCTTTCGCCAGCATGGCTTGCGCCAGTTCGACATGCGCGGCCTCGCCGGTATGCGAGGCGCAGGCCAGCGCCAGTTCGCGGTCGCCGAAGCCATAGGCGTCGGCCGTACCGCTTTCGACCAATGGCAGCGCCTGGATCGCCTTCACCGCCGAGCGCGGAAACACCGGGCGGACCGTCTCGCCGATTTCGAGCAACGGCTTGCCGTCAGCATCGAACACGGCGACCGCGCCGCGATGGGCGCTTTCGACCACCGCGCCGCGCAAAACCTCGACCAGAACCGGATTTGACATGCTGCCTCCCGCACGCGCGCGCCCAGAGGGCGCCGCTTTAAATGCGGGCCGCTTCTACCTGATCCGGTCGAGAATGGAAACGTAGTTGGCAACGGCAGCGCCACCCATGTTGAAGATGCCGCCGAGCTTGGCGCCCGGCACCTGGATGCCGCCCGCCTCGCCGGTGAGCTGCATGGCGGTCAGCACATGCATCGACACGCCGGTGGCGCCGATCGGGTGGCCCTTGGATTTAAGGCCGCCGGAGGGGTTGACCGGCAGGCGGCCGTCCCTGACCGTGGTGCCGTCCAGCGCCAGCTTCGCGCCTTCGCCTGGCTTGGCCAGCCCCATCGCCTCGTATTCGATCAGTTCGGCGATGGTGAAGCAGTCATGCGTCTCGACGAAGGAGAGGTCGTCGAGCGTCACGCCGGCCTTCTTCAGCGCCTGGTTCCAGGCCTGCTCGCAGCCCTCGAAGGCGAGGATGTCGCGCTTCGACATCGGCAGGAAATCCTGGACGTGCTCATTGGCGCGGAAGGTGACGGCGCGGCGCATCCTGAGCGCCGTCGCGGTGTCGGTGAGCACAAGCGCGGCGGCGCCGTCCGAAACCAGCGAGCAGTCGGTGCGCTTCAAGGGACCGGCGACGAACGGGTTCTTCTCGCTTTCCTGGCGGCAGAATTCAAAGCCGAAATCCTTGCGCATCTGCGCGTAAGGATTGTCGACGCCGTTCTTGTGGTTCTTGGCGGCGATCATGGCGAGCGCATCCGACTGGTCGCCATAGCGCTGGAAATAGGCCTGCGCGATCTTGCCGAAGACGCCGGCAAAGCCGGCGGGCGTGTCGCCATCCTCCGGCAGGTAGGAGGCCTTGAGCAGGTTTTTGCCGATCTCGGGGCCGGGCGTGGTGGTCATCTGCTCGGCGCCGACCACCAGCACAATGCGGGCCGCATTGGCGTCGATGGCGCGGATACCTTGCCTCACGGCGGCCGAACCGGTGGCGCAGGCGTTTTCGACGCGCGTCGCCGGCTTGAAGCGCAGCCGGTCGTCGGCCTGCAAAACCAGACTGGCGGTAAAATCCTGCGCGGAGAAGCCAGCGTTGAAATGGCCGAGCACGATCTCGTCGACATCGTCGGGACCAATCCCGGCATGGTCGAGCGCCTCGACGGCGACCTTGGTGATCAGGCCCTCGAGCGTCTCGCCCTCGAGCTTGCCGAAGCGCGAATGCGCCCAGCCGACGATGCATGCGGTCATTACAGCCTCCATTTGCCGCGCAGCCTGGCGTGTGGATCCTCAGGTGATGCCGGCCTGACCTGAACCTCCACACACGCTAGCACGTCCTGTCGCGGCATGAGATTCAATATTGTTCAACAGTGAACTTTTTTCCAGCCCAGGGGATGGGCCAGACCAACAGGATCGTTTGATGCCAGCATCGATTTTTTGTTGATTGATCCGTCAATAAAAAATAATCTTATATCGAGCCCGGATCCCAAAATGCCGAAAATCGGAATGGAACCCTTGCGCCGCAAGGCGCTCATCGATGCGACGATCTCGGCGATCGGCGAGCGCGGCTCGCTGGACGTGACGATGTCGGAGATCGCCGGCCGCGCCGGCGTGTCGTCGGCGCTGGCGCACCATTATTTCGGCGCCAAGGACGAGCTTCTGTTCGCGACGATGCGGCACATACTGTCGGAGCTCAACACCGACACCAGGCGTGCGCTGCGGGCCACCGGCACGGCGCGCCAGCGCGTCTCGGCCGTGGTCGCCGTCAGTTTCTCCGACGACCAGTTCCAGCCCGAGACCATCGCCGCATGGCTTGCCTTCTATGTCGAGGCGCAGAAGTCGTCGGCCTTGCGGCGCCTGCTCAAGATCTATGCGAGGCGACTGCATTCGAACCTGATGAGCGGGCTGACCGGCATCCTGTCCCGACGCGAAGCGGATCGCGTCGCCGAAGCGACGGCGGCGCTGATCGACGGGCTCTACATCCGTCGCGCGCTGAAAGACGGCGTGCCGGACGCGGCGACGGCCATCGCGCTCGTCGAAGACTATCTCGAAAAGCTCAGCGGACGGAGCCTGCCTTGACGAGCGGACGGCCCAATTTCCTGATCGTCATGGTCGATCAGCTCAACGGCACGCTGTTCCCCGACGGACCGGCGGAATTCCTGCATGTGCCGCATCTGAAGGCACTTGCCGCCCGCTCGGCGCGCTTTGCCAACAACTACACCGCCTCGCCGCTCTGCGCGCCCGGCCGCGCTTCGTTCATGAGCGGGCAGTTGCCGTCGCGCACCGGGGTCTACGACAACGCGGCGGAGTTCACGTCCTCGATCCCGACTTTTGCCCATCACCTGCGATCTGCCGGCTACTACACCTGCCTGTCTGGCAAGATGCATTTCGTCGGGCCGGACCAACTGCATGGCTTCGAGGAGCGGCTGACCACCGACATCTATCCGGCCGATTTCGGCTGGACGCCAGACTATCGCAAACCCGGCGAGCGCATCGACTGGTGGTATCACAATCTGGGCTCGGTGACCGGCGCGGGCGTCGCCGAGACCACCAACCAGATGGAGTATGACGACGAAGTCGTGTTCCTGGCCACGCAGAAGCTCTACCAGCTTTCGCGGGAGCAGGACGATGCGGACCGGCGGCCCTGGTGCCTGACCGTTTCGCTGTCGCACCCGCACGACCCGTACGTCGCGCGCAAGCAGTATTGGGACTTCTACGAGAATTGCCAGGCGCTGGACCCCGAAACCGGGTTCATCGCGCATGACGAGCAGGACGCGCATTCGCAGCGGCTCTACCACGCCAGCGACTATTCCGCTTTCGCGATCACAAGCGACCAGGTGCGCCGTTCGCGGCGCGGGTATTTCGCCAACATCTCCTATGTCGACGACAAGCTCGGCGAGCTGCTGGACGTCCTCGGCCGCACGCGCATGCTCGACGACACCGTCATCCTGTTCTGCTCGGACCATGGCGACATGCTCGGCGAGCGCGGGCTGTGGTTCAAGATGAGCTTCTTCGAGGGTTCGGCGCGCGTACCGCTGATGATCGGCGGCAAAGGCGTGCCGGCCGGGCTGATCGAGGCGCCGGTCTCCAATCTCGACGTGACGCCGACGCTGTGCGACCTCGCCGGCATCGACATGGGCGCCATCGCTCCGTGGACCGACGGCCAGTCGCTGCTGCCGCTCGCCAATGGCGGGCAGCGCACCGCGCCCGTGTTGATCGAGTATGCCGCCGAAGGCTCCTACGCGCCGCTGGTGGCGATCCGCGACGGCAAATACAAATT
>NZ_RZOF01000467.1:0-3894 GCF_003998955.1 Mesorhizobium sp. M4B.F.Ca.ET.017.02.2.1
AGGGCCGGGCTCAGTTCGGCGAGCGCGGCCTTTCGCGCGGCGGCCGCTCGGGCATCGCCGTCCTTTGCGGCGACATGAGCGGTACCGAGCTCGGCCAGCAGGGCACGAAGAGCCTCGGCGCAGTCGGCCTGAATCCCGACCGTCACCGGGCGGCGCACGATCTGGTCGGCGCCGATGTCGATGCGGATCAGATTGGCGGGCAGGACAAAGCCGCCATCGCCATAGCCGTCATAGTCGGTCGGGCCGAACTCGGTGCCGGCGGCAATGACCAGGTCGGCGTCCGCCATCAGCGCGCGCACCGGCTTGAGGCTGGGGCTCGCCGGCACGCACAGCGCGTGGCCGTGCAGCAGGCCGCGTGCGTTGGTCGTCTCGACGACCGGGGCGCCGAGCCTCTCGGCCAGCAGCCGCAACGGCGCCTCGGCCCATTTGGCGCCGCCGCCGGCCAGGATCAGCGGACGGCTTGCGGCCTTGCAAAGTTCTGCTGCCTGCTCGATCGCCGCCGCATCGGGCGACGGCGGCGACGCATTGCTGAGCGAGGCGACGATGCCATTGCCGGGCTTGACCATGACGTTGGTCGGAATCTCGATATGAACCGGACCGGGACGCGATGACGAGAACAGCGCGAAGGCGCGCGCCAGCACGCCGGGAAGCTCCTCGGCCTCGGTGATCCGGTGCGAGAACAGCGCCACCTTCTCCATCATGCCGCGCTGGTCGGGCAGTTCGTGCAGAAAGCCGAGGCCCTGGCCAAGCGTGTCGGTGGCATTGACGCCGGAGATTACCAGCATCGGCACCGAATCTGCGCGCGCCTGGCCCATGGCGGTGATGGTGTTGGTCAGCCCCGGACCGGTGATGACGAAGGCGACGCCCGGCCGGCCGCTGGCGCGGGCATAGCCGTCGGCCATGAAGCCGGCGCCCTGCTCGTGGCGCGGCGTGACATGGCGGATCCGCGAACGCGCGAGACCGCGATAGAGCTCGACGGTATGGACCCCGGGAATGCCGAAGACCGTGTCGACGCCATGCGCCTCGAGCAGTGTGATGAGCGCTTCGCCGATGGTGGTCATTGTTCTCCTCTTTCTGGCGCAAGGCCGAGTTCGGCCTCGACAGCCCTGATGCCAATCGCCGCCAATTCGCCGGGCGCGAACATCTCGCCCGCCAGGCAGCCTTCGATCCAGAGCCCGTCGATGAGCGCGTTGATCGCGATGGCATGGTGACGCAGCTGGCTTGCGTCCGGTTTGCGCTGTTCTGCAGCGAGCACTTCGGCCACAACCGCTTCCACCTCGTTGCGAAAACCAAGATAGCCCTCGCGGTGGGCATGGGCCAAGGTCGGATCCGCATTGGCGCGGCCGATGAAGGTTGCCCAGAGCGAAAACACCCGCGCGTCGATGATCGGCGTGCTGAGGTTGGCGGTGACGAAAGCCGCAAGACGCCGGCGCGGCGAGGCGCCTTCCATGGCCAATGCTGCTTTGGCCTGCTCGGTCATGCGGCCGACCAGTGCTGCATATGCCGCCTGCAGCAATTCTTCCTTGCCGGGAAAATAATGCCGGATCAGCCCGGCAGTGACGCCGGCACGCAACGCGATGGTGCGCAAGGTGGCGCCCTGCAGGCCATATTCCGCCACGCTGTCCAGGGTCGCTTCGATCAAATCCTGCCGCCGCCGGTCCTCGCCTTCGCGACGGAACTTGCGGCGGGATGGCGCATTCATTGGCGCAGGATCGGCCGCGTCAGGCATGTCGGCCCGCCTTCGCAAGCGATGCAGAGCGCGTCCGCCTCGAATATCTCAACCGTGCAGCCGGCGGCTTCCATCGCGGCCTTGGTCTTGGGAAAGCCGGCAACGGCAATGACTTTGAGCGGGCTGGTCGGCAGCACGTTCAAGCTGAGGCCGTTCGACGCGGCGAACTCTTCGGCGTCGCCTTCGACCAGCCGGATGCCTCGCGCCTTCAGCATCTGATAGAACGGGGCCGGCAAAAGCGGTGAATAGACCAGTGCGAGGTCGTCGGCCAGCGGACTGATCACCGACATCAGATGCAAGCAAGCCTCTTCGCCCTGCCACAGCGGCAGATCAAAACCGTAGACGGAAATGCCAAGCGGCGTCAGCAGGTTTGAAACCTGCTGGATGCCTTCCTGGTTGGAGCGCACGCCGCGCCCGATCGCGAGCGTGCGGCTGTCCACCCATACGCAATCACCGCCTTCGACCTGGCCAGGGGCCTCGACGCGGCCCAGGATCGGAATGCCCAGTCTGCTGTAGGTTTCCTCATGCAAAGAGGGCTCGCTGGCGCGCAATGACTTGCCCATGGACAGGATCAGCGCGCCGCGGTCGGTCATCAGCGACGGGTCGTGCGTGAACACCGAATCCGACAGGCCGTCGGGCTTGTCCTCTATCCATTCGATTTCGGCGCCGGAAGCCGCCACAAGTTCAGCAAGGACCGCGTGCTGCAAGGCCGCTTTCGCAGGGTTGAAGCCCGCGCCATAGTGCCAGGCAGCCCTGTTGGCGTCACGCATGGCGTTGGCCGCCGACCGCATCAGCACGCGCCGCAGCGGCGCCGCCATGGACTGGGATCCGAAAGCGCTCATCGATGCCCTTCTAAGATGAAAAAAACCGAGAAAATTTCATGAAAGGCTATTTATACACTTGCGCAACAAGGCCGCAAGTGCCGTAATGAGCGGGATTGACGGGCTCGCGCTGTTGGGTCCATGCTGAAGTCTGGAGCGGGACAGTGCAGCGTATGTTGATTAGCCGGATGGACGTTCGACGACCTGCCGTAGCCCCTGCAGAGGCCACCTGGTGAGCGCGGTGGAAGCTGCCGCAGTGCGATCCGGCGAGGCGCAGAGCGGCGCCGCCGAAGCCATCCATGTCGAAAACCTGCACAAGAAATTCGGCCAGCTGCATGTGCTGAAGGGCGTGTCGCTGTCGGCGCGCGACGGCGAGGTGATCGCCATCATCGGCGGCTCGGGCTCGGGCAAGTCAACGCTCTTGCGCTGCATCAACTGCCTGGAGAACCCGACCAGCGGCATCATCCGCGTCAATGGCGAGGAGATCAAGCTGAAGGCCGACAGCCACGGCCACACGGTTCCCGCCGACCGCAAGCAGATCGAGCGCATTCGCTCCAGGCTGGGCATGGTGTTCCAGAACTTCAACCTGTGGAGCCACATGACGCTGATCGAGAACGTCATCGAGGTTCCGGTGCATGTGCTGGGCGTCAAGCGCGACGAGGCGATCGCCCAGGCCGAGAAGCTGCTCGCCCGCGTCGGGCTGGCCGAGAAGCGCGACGTCTATCCTGCCTATCTGTCGGGCGGCCAGCAGCAGCGCGCGGCGATCGCCCGGGCGCTGGCTATCAATCCGCGCGTCATGCTGTTCGACGAGCCGACCTCGGCGCTTGACCCGGAACTGGTCGGCGAGGTGCTGAAGGTGATCGGCGACCTGGCCCGCGAAGGTCGCACCATGGTGCTGGTCACCCACGAAATGAAGTTTGCCCGCGAGGTCGCGACGCATGTCGTCTATCTCTACAACGGGCTGGTCGAGGAGGAAGGACCGCCGGAACAGCTGTTCGGCGCGCCCAAATCCGAAAGGCTCAAGCAACAACCGAAAGGCCGGCGCTCGCCAAAGTGGCGACCGCCAGCTGCTCGTAGCCTCCCGTAGCCTCCAATCCGATTGCCGTCGGAGAAAAGGCTGCAAGACGTCGAGCCAGATCCTCCATCCCGGCGTGGTCGTTACCAACCGAAAACGCTTCACCGGACGGCAAAACATGCACATCCAGCCGATCCTTCGAAACGTCGATGCCAACAACGATTTCCATCCTATCCCATCCTTGCCTAATCGGGCTTCGCTTGCGGCCCAGGCGACTGTTCGGGGTCGATGGAACGGCGGACGAAGACCCTCGCTCTCCCACGGGCTTC
>NZ_RZOF01000468.1:0-3894 GCF_003998955.1 Mesorhizobium sp. M4B.F.Ca.ET.017.02.2.1
ATTCCCTACTGCCTAACACCTATTCGCCCAGCGCAAGCTGGTCCGTGATCTCGAATCGCTCCGAGGTGCCGATCCGGATCATGTTGAGCGTGCCCTCGCGGGTGAAGCGGAATTCGTCCGCCGAGTCCGAACTGGCCGGGAAGCCGCCGTGGAAGGTGATGATGCGCGTGCCGCCATCCGGCCAGGCTACCGTGACGGCACTTTCGCCGCCCGTGTGCACCACGGTTACCTCGCAGCGGGTCATCGGCTGGCCGATATGGCGCGCGCAGGGGATGCCGCCGGCGGCATCGGGGGCGGGGCCGTCGGAAAGTCCTGCCGCCGATGATGTGAAGGCAAGGCCATAGGCATCCTGCATGGCCGTCCTGCCGATATCGGCGGCGGAGCGCGGCGCCGCCGGGTCGGAGCCGCCGAGGCGCGCGGTGATGTCGGCGGCCGGTGCTTCGGGGAGTTGAGGCGCGCTGGCTTCGGTCGCCGGCGCGGCGGCATCATCGGGCGCCGGCGCCGGATTGTTCGGGGTCAGGTAGCGCGCGGGCGCCCAGCCACCGACGCGAGGGTTCTCGGTGTCCTCGACCTTGCACCAGGGATTGCCGTTGACTTCGTTGCAGCCGAGATTCTTCACCGCCGCCCCGCCGGGCAGGCGCGCCTGGATCTTTCCGGTCGCCGATGCGGTGGCGCGGATGTTGAGCAGGTCGTCCGGCGCGAGGCCGCTGACGATGGAAATGATGGTGCCAGGCGCGTCCTCGGCCACGGCCGGCGAGGCGGCCAGCGGCAAAGCGACGGCAATCAGTGCCTGCAGCGTCGATCGGAGCGTAACTCTGCGCTTCATCCTTCGGCCATGGGCATGCACGTTCCAAAGCGCGACCGACTCAAGCGCGCCACCTCAAGCCGAGGCGGTTATAGGAGACGATATGGCGCGACGTCATCTGAAACTTGGCGGTGACGGGGCGTGCCGCCGCTCAGTCCGGCATGAAGCCGGTTCTGAGCGCATGCGCCCATTCCGGCCGTCCCGCCTGTTCGGCCTGCCTGGCCGCGGCCTCGTGGTCGTAGTCGACGGCGATGGCCTCGAAGCGGTCGGGGCGGCCCTGCTCGCCGAGTTCGACGATGCCGTAGCGCGCATGCGGCGTCCCTTGCTCGGAAACATGCGCCGGCGGCGTGTCATCGTCATAGGCGGGGCAACCGATGCTGCCGGGGTTGAAGATGACCGGGCCGCCGGGGATGCGGATCAGCTCGGCGCGATGGCTGTGTCCGCACAGCACGATGCGGCAGGCGGGGTTGAGCGATTTCAGCCGCCGCCGGATCGCGGCCAGCGGCGCGCGCACCAGCTGGCCGTCGGTGATCGCATCGGCGAGATATTTCTCGTCATGGTCGGGGCGGGCGTGGAGGGCGACCACGCCGGGCAGGACCTCCAGCGTCAGCGGCAAGGCCAGCAGCGCCTCGCGCTGCAACCCCGTCAGCCGTCCCTGGGCGTAGCGGTCGGACGGCCACATCGTCTCGTCGGCGGGGTCCTGCGCCACCCGGCGGTCATGGTTGCCGCGCACGGTGGGCAGCTTGAGCGCCTGCAGCCGTTCCATCGTCTCGCGCGGCCAGAGCGGGCCGGAGACGCAGTCGCCGAGATTGACGGTGATATCGGCGCCGCCGCGATGCTTGAGGTCGTCGAGCACGGCGTCCAGCGCCAGCAAATTGCCGTGGATGTCGGCGAGAACCGCAATGCGCATCAGGCGCCGATCTCGATCTCGGCGGCGCCGACCATGGGCAGCGCCTTGTCGTCACCGGCGGCGGCAATGACACTGTCGAGCAGGCCGGGGAAGCGGCGGTCGAGGTCGTCGCGGCGCAGCGTGATCATGCGGTTGGTGCCGACCGCTTCGGTGCGGGTGACGCCGGCCTCGCGCAGCTTGGCCAGGTGATAGCTGAGGTTGGTCTTGGAGCCGAGATCGAGGAACTTGCTGCAGTTCATCGGCACGCCTTCCTTGCTCGCCAGGAAGCATACGATGGCAAGCCTGGTCGGGTCGCCGAGCACGGCGAGCACGATCGGCAGGCTGATCTGGTCAGCGTTGGGATGGGGCAAGGTCATCCCCGGGAATTAAGCACAATCCGGGCCGATTTCAACGCGTCTCCTTCTGCGGCGGGCGCAAACGATCCGTTGATCGCGGACCCTGTCCTGACACAGTGCTGTCAGCAGGGGTCAGCTATTTTCCCTTGGCTTCATTGACATCATGCCCTGCCATGTCCAATTGTTCAATAACTTTTGAACTAAAGGACACTCCCCATGGACAAGCGGATATTCTGGCTTGCGCTCGGATCGTTTGCGATCTCGACCGAAGGCTTCGTCATCTCCAGCCTTCTGCCCGACATTGCGGCGGATGCCGGCATCTCCATTCCGCTCGCCGGGTCGCTGATCACCGCTTTCGCGCTCGCCTACGCGCTCGGCACCCCGGTCCTCGCGACGCTGACCGGCGAATGGGACCGTCGCCGCGTCATCCTGTGGACGCTGGTGTTCTTCGTGCTCGGCAACATCGTTGCGGCGCTGAGCTCGTCCTTCGAACTGCTGCTGATCGCACGCATCATCATGGCTCTGTCGTCCGGCCTGTTCGCCGCGACCGCGCAAGGCACGGCCGTGGCGCTGGTCGACGACCATCACCGGGCGCGCGCCATCGCCGTCGTCGTCGGAGGCACCACGGTGGCGGTTGCCGTCGGCGCGCCGCTCGGCGCGCTTGTCGCGGCCGTCGCCGGCTGGCGCGGCACCTTCTTCGCCATTGCCGGGCTCGGCGCGCTGGCCGGCGCGATCCTGTGGTGGCGGCTGCCGCGCGGCATCATCGGCACCAGGCTCCCGCTCAAGGCGCGGCTGGCGGCGGCGCTTCGGCCCGGCGTGATGCCGATCCTTTTGACCACCGCCCTGGCGCTGGTCGGCGCGTTTACCGTCTTCAGCTTCATCGCGCCGCTGGCCGTCCAGAGCGGCGGCTTGAGCCCGCTGGCGCTGCCCGGCATGCTGCTCGCCTTCGGCGCCGGCGCCGTCATCGGCAACATTGCCGGCGGGCAGGCCGCCGACCGCTTCGGCGCGACTCGCACCGTCGCCTGGTCGCTGGCGCTCAGCGCTGCCATGCTGGTCACCTTCTCGCTGATCCCGACCTTGCTGCCGCAGCATATCGCCGGGCCGGCGCTGATGGCGATGATGGTGCCGTGGGGCATCGTCGGCTGGGCCTTCCCGCCGGCGCAGGCGAGCCGCATTATCAAGCTCGCCCCGGACGCCGCCCCGATCGTGCTCTCGCTCAACGCCTCGGCGCTCTATCTCGGCGTGGCGCTGGGCGCGGTTGTCGGGGGCGCGGTGCTGCGCTTCGACGTGCCGGGCGATCTCGGGCTGGTCGCGGCGGTGTTTCCGATCGTGGGCCTGGGTATCGTGCTGGCCGGTTGGGCATTGGCCCGCCCGGTCGCAATGCCGGCCGAGTAGCCGCTGCAAAGCTAGAGCATGATCCCGAAAAGCGGGAACCGGTTTTCGGAAAAGATCATGGTCCAACAAAGAATTAGATCAGGACGACGATTCAACGAAACGTCATCCTGATCTGGATTGGCGGCCGCTTCTTCAGAGCGAAGGAGCGGCCGCCGGCATTTCCAGATCGAGATCAGCCACCGCGTCCAGAGCCGCGCGCAGCTTCGCCGCCTGCTCGGCGCCGACCTTGTCCTCGAACTGCTGCTGCGCCGCGCTCCACAGCCTGATCGCCTCGTCGAGCTTGACATTGCCCTGCGGCGTCAGCCGCACGCGCTTGACGCGGCGGTCGTCCTTGTCGGCGAAAGTCTCGACATAGCCGTCGCGGATCAGCGGCTTCAGCGTGTGCCCGAGGGCCGAGAGGTCCATGATCAGCGCCTCGGCGATGGTGCCCATCGCCGGCTCGCTGCTGA
>NZ_RZOF01000469.1:0-3834 GCF_003998955.1 Mesorhizobium sp. M4B.F.Ca.ET.017.02.2.1
TAAGAGAAGGATGTTCAAGCTGGGGTTGCCGATGAAGGCTCGTTCGATCGCATGGATTGCCGGCGCCTTGTTGTGTGCCGCCACCACGGCGCATGCCCGCCCCGACACGCGTGCAATGAGCTGCGAACAGGTACGGTCGCTTATCCAAAGCCAGCGTGCGGCCGTGCTGACCACCGGCCAAAACACCTACGAGCGCTATGTGCGCCAGTTCGGCAATGAATGCGACTGGCCGGAGGTGCCCACCGCCGCCTCCGTTCCGACGCGCGACGGCCAGTGCCGCGTCTACCGCTGCCAGGAGCCGGTTTTCGACTTCCCGAACTGACAACTCGCGGAAGCTGACAACTTGCGCAAACTGATTGCGGTGGCGTCGACCTCGACGCCGCGCAGCGTGGAACCGTTTGCGCCTCGCGCGAATTGATTCGGGTTAGACATTTCCCGGCATGTTGTCGCGGCCGGCTAACCAGAGCGGCGCGACCCAGGAGGAAACAGCCATGTCCAGTGATGTCAGGCGCAGCGGCAGCTGCCTATGCGGCGGTGTCCAGTTCTCGGTGACGGGCGAGCCGCTTCGGATCGGGCTTTGCCACTGCAAGGATTGCCGCAAGACCAGCGGATCGGCCTACCAGGCCTTCGCCATCTGGCCGCTCGAAGCCTTCGAGACGGCCGGCATCGTCAGTACCTATGGCGGCAGAAGTTTCTGCCCGACCTGCGGCGGCCGCGTGACCTCGGTTGGCGAGGAGGAAGTCGAAGTGATGCTCGGTAGCCTCGATGTAGCGCCGACGGAGCTCGAGCCGACCTACGAACTGTGGATCGTGAGGCGCGAACACTGGTTGCAGCCGCTGCCCGACGCGCAGCAATTCGAACACGATCGCGTCGATGGCGAATCGCCGGCAGAGGAGCCGGGAACTACGGCGGACAGTAACGAGGCGCCCTCGGACAACCTACTCCAGCGCAAGCTGGCCTAAGAGGCAGGCCAGCTTCCATCTGGATCGACGGTAAATCGGCTTGCATTTTGCAACCGATGGTCGGTTTGCCGCTGCCCCAATGCTCAGTTAAGATTCGATTTGCGGTGGACTTCTGGAAACCGCTTTGGCCGGCGCGGTTCAGGCAACGTTCCCAACATTGCCGCGTCGGCCTCGCAGCCGTGCGGAGTTGTTCTTCAGGCAGACCGGCACAACCTTTGCTATTATTTTGCCAGTCTTGCAGCTTGGTTATCTTGTGAAGTACCAAGTTATGGTTGCGCTACCAGGCCAGACATTCTTTCCATGAAAGAAAATTCTCCCCAAGTTATTTTTTTCACGACATCAATTACGATATCCAAGTACGCAAACCCTCTGACGCAACGTGATCCTTGATGGTCTTGTACAAAAGGCCACCTTGTTTCTTTTCGCCTATGTTACATACTATTGCGAATCTCGAAGCCGAACGGGGCGGTTTTCATGGCGGCGATGCCTGCAGGAGGTCGCGGCGTTCATCTGCGATATCCACCGATCGACGGGTTCTGGACCTGGGACATCAAGCGAAACCGTGTCTACGGTGACGCCAACCTCTCCGACTATTTCGGACTCACGCTCGATGAGTTCTCGCGTGGCGCTCCCCTCGAAAGATGCATGGAAAGCATCGAGGCCGAGGACCGGCTGCGGGTCAATGTTGCGATCCGCCGGGCGGTAGAGCGCCGATCGAGCTTCCGCGAGGTCTGCAAAGTTCGTTCGGAAAAGATGGGCCTTCGCAAGATCCTGGCAGTCGGCCAATGCTATGTCGACAGCCTTGGAGAAGCGGCTGTCTATCCCGGCTGGTTCGTCGACCTGACGCAAGAAGAGGATTGCGAGGAGGCCTCCTTGCGCGAGATCCATCAGCATATCGAGCAGGCCAAGGAAATCTCACAATCGATCGGACAGGATCTGCTGTTCTACTTGCTGGACAATGCCCACGAAGAGGTGCAGCTGCGTCTTGGCGGCGGATCGAGGAGGCGCAAATCCTCCTAGCGCGCACCCTAGCTTCCGGGCGGACCCTTGCCGTGCTTGCTGACTTCGGCAGTGACCAGGCGGGCGAAATGGGACTGCGGCGAGCGCCGCTCAAGCAACTTGGCACGTTCGAGCGCCGTGTCGCCGTAGAATTGAACCAACGCTGCGGCCGCGCTGGCCGCGTCTGCCTTCAGCTTGCCGATATCGGACTGCTCGCTGTGGCTCGAAGGGCCGTTCCTGGCAATCACATCCAGCATGGCTTGCAACTTGTCAGGAGTGCTGCCCTCGTCTTCGTGCATCGTCGCGGTCCGATTGGTCGCGCAAAATATCGACATTTCCGAAGAATGTCCAACAGCTTCGTTGATCGGACGCCGACACAACCGAGCACAGCTTCGCCGTGAGTCTCGCCAAAATCTTGATGCAAGCAACAGTCAGCCAGAATTCACATGCAGACATTGGGGGCAGCGATGGACCAGCCGAGCAAAATGGAAAACCTGCAGTTTGCGCAGGGGATCTTGCGTGAACTGCGTCAGAAAGCCGAAGCCGATGGCGAGAAGCTTCTGACCTATCTGATCGACATGGCTTATCTCGAAACCAGCGACCGCATCCGCGCGCACTGGATCGGCAACCATGAAAGCGACGGCCGTCGCGCCAAGGGCTAGATCCGGGACGGCACTGGCGGCCGCGGCGGGCGCCCCGGGCGTTGCCGGGACCTGAACGCAAAAAAGCCCGCCGTGCCTTCTGGCACGACGGGCGAAATTGGTGGGATCGGCAAGTCCAGGCCGAGTTATCGACACAAGCAAGCCCGCGCCTCTCGCAGGGGACGCGGGCTGGATCGGGATGCCGGCCCCGATCAGGCAGCAAACCGTTACGCGCTGCCGGGGGATGAACTCTTAGCCAGAACTAATGTTCCGGCGCAGGCGGGAA
Source organism: Mesorhizobium sp. M4B.F.Ca.ET.017.02.2.1 (assembly GCF_003998955.1). NCBI lineage: Bacteria > Pseudomonadati > Pseudomonadota > Alphaproteobacteria > Hyphomicrobiales > Phyllobacteriaceae > Mesorhizobium > Mesorhizobium sp. M4B.F.Ca.ET.017.02.2.1. The sequence continues at coordinate 2,889 of NZ_RZOF01000469.1, forward strand.
AAACCTGCCAAGCACCGATCGGGCTTACGACGCCGCCTTTTCACGAACCGGAAGCTTCCACCCCGGCCTGACGAAATGGCAGGTATAGCCGTTCGGATATTTCTCCAGATAGTCCTGATGCTCGGGTTCGGCTTCCCAGAAAGGGCCGACCGGCGCGACCTCGGTGACGACCTTGCCCGGCCACAGGTGTGAAGCCTCGACATCGGCGATGGTGTCGTCGGCAACCCGCTTCTGGTCGTCGCTGGTATAGTAGATCGCCGAGCGATAGCTCATGCCGACATCGTTGCCCTGACGGTTCCTGGTCGTCGGATCGTGGATCTGGAAGAAGAATTCGAGCAGCGTGCGGTAGCTGATCCTGGCCGGATCGAAAATGATCTCGATGGCCTCCGCATGGGTGCCGTGGTTGCGGTAGGTGGCGTTGGGCACGTCGCCGCCGCTGTAGCCGACACGGGTCGAGATCACACCCGGATAGCGCCGGATCAGATCCTGCATGCCCCAAAAGCAGCCGCCAGCAAGCACCGCTCGTTCGGTGGAAGTCGCCATATCATATCTCCCTTGGATTTCTCCATAGATGGGGATTGTGGCGCTCTTCGTCCAGCCGCTCAAGCGTCCTGGTAAGGCCGCAGCGGCGACAGCCGCCTGGATTGAGGACGGGAGGACATCAAAATCAATTCTAGGGAAGCGGCAACGGTGTGTCACTCAAGGTCCGCAGGTATGCGATGAGGTCCGCTCGCTGCTTCTCGTCCTGCAGGCCCGGGAAAAGCATATCTGTTCCAGGCAACGCGAGCGCGGGATTTGAGATGAACAAATTGAGTTCCTCAAAAGTCCAATCGCCACCGGCATCCTTTAGACTCGACGAATACTCGACATCGCCTTGCGAGGCCTTCGGCCGCCCTACGATGCCCCACAGATTGGGCTTGGGATTCTTGACCCCCGGCACGACAAG
>NZ_RZOF01000046.1:0-26946 GCF_003998955.1 Mesorhizobium sp. M4B.F.Ca.ET.017.02.2.1
GAATGGACGGCGTCTCCCAGAGCGGCAAGATCAACTATGCGATCAAGGCCTCTGGCCTGAAGATTCCGCAGCAGATGCTGCCCGGCTGGAGCGTGGCGTTGCTGCCCACCGACGTCGACCTGAACTTCGGCGGCGCCAACATCGATCTCGACAGCATGGCGAAGAAGGCGATCGAAACGCTTGATCTCAATAAGAATCCGCCGCTGCCGGAAGATTTTGGCGACCAGATCTCCGCCGATTTCCTGGCCAAGACGCCCAAGGCCGTCATCGGCCACAGCACGCTGAAGAACAAGGACATCGAGATCGCGCTGGAAGGCGAGATGACCTTCCCCGGCGAGAAGCCCGATGCGAGCGTGACGGTCGATATCGCCGGCTACGACAAGATCGTCGAAGCCTTGCAGACCGCGGCCAAGACCGACCCGGAAGCCGCGCAGTATTTTCCGATGGTGCTTGCGGTCAAAGGGTTCGGCAAGACGCTGCCGGACGGACGCATCGAATGGGCGATCAACGCCAAGCCCGATGGTTCGGTGACGGTCAATGGTGCCATGCTGAAGCCGGCGGATGCCGTTGAGGACGATAGCACCGATCAGGATGATGGCACCGATCAGGATGTCGTTCCCGGCGAGGGCAACAGCGGGGCGGGCGCGAAGCTGCAGCCCTGACGCATTTTCGGGAAAGGGCGGAGCGGTTTTCCGCCCCCAGGTTCTAGAGCGGTTCAGCGTTTCATGGAATCGCCGAACCGCTCTAACTATTTGTTTCTACGCAATTCCGGATGGAAAACCGTTACACACTTTTCCACGAATTTGCTCTAGAGTCCGAGCGCGCTGACGATCTTCGGCGCCGCCTCGTGCCAATCCTCGACCGCGACGATGCCTTCGGGCGTTGGCGGCAGGAAGGCGCGCAGCGAGTTGTCGGCCATCAGGTGGAAGAGATGCGCGTCTGCCACCGAGTGGCGCACCGACAGAAGGTTGTACGGCTGGTCGTCGACGAAGGCGACCGGCCGACCGTTGGCGCCGCGCAGTTTGGCGACGGCCGGTCCTTTCGCCATCTCCGTCGTCAGCAGCGGATAGTTCAGCCCAAGCGCGTCGAGGTGGGCGCGGCGCGCCGCGCGGTGCTTGTGCGGCATGGCCGTCAAAAGCACGATCTCGGCACGGCCGCCGAATGTCGACAGCGCTTGCGCCGCACCATCGGTGACGCTTTGCCATTCGGCCTGGGCGTCGAAGAACTCGCCGAGAAGCGCCGTCACCTCAGCCTGCTCGATCAACCGGCCGCTTGCCGTCTCGGCAATGTTGCCGGTGAGGCGGAAGGAGGCCAGCGTCAGGGCGAAGCCGCGCGATTGCAGAAAATGCGGGAACGGCCGGATGAACTCCAGCACGACGTCGTCGACGTCGAGCACCAGAAGCGGCCGGTCGTCCGCGGCAAGCTCTTCGATCTGCCGCGCCGTCTCGGGATCGTCGCTCATACCGAGCGCTCGTGATCGTCGTTGCCGAGCGGCAGCGCCCGCAAGGCCTTGCCGACGGCGTCCGGCGGCGTGCCGGTCTCCTCGGCGAAGCGCAGCAGCGTCGGCTCATGGGCGAGGATGAACTGCAGCACGCCGGCCAAAAAGCCTGGCTCGCCCGCCGCCCGCCGGATCGAGTGCGCCTCGATGCCGGTGATCGCCAGGAAGCGCGGCAGGAGCTCAGGATCGGCGGCGACGAAGCCGAGAGCCCTGATGGCAAGGGCTTCCGCTTCCTCGCGCATTGACGCCGCGTTTGTCATGACTACCTTTTGTGCGTGGAATTTGAGTCTCTCCGCAGTAACGGCAAGCGCGACTTGCGGCAAGCCATTGCCCTCCCCGAGACGGGATCCGGCCAGTTTTTTGGGGCCACCGGTTTGCGTTTCGTCAATCATATTGGCGTAGCGTGGATGAGGGTTGGGTGCGATCCGGCAAGGACGCATGACGGTGGTCTTCGGCGTCGAGGACCGTCGGGACGGGAAATCGATGCCTAAGAAGGTCATGATCGTCGAGGACAACGAGCTCAACATGAAGCTCTTTCGCGACCTCATCGAAGCCAGCGGCTACGACACGGTTCGCACGCGCAACGGCCTCGAGGCGCTGGACCTGGCGCGCAAGCACCGGCCGGACCTGATCCTGATGGACATCCAACTGCCCGAAGTGTCCGGGCTGGAGGTGACCAAGTGGCTGAAGGAGGATGACGACCTCCATTCGATTCCGGTCATCGCGGTGACCGCATTCGCCATGAAGGGCGACGAGGAGCGCATTCGCCAGGGTGGCTGCGAGGCCTATATCTCGAAGCCGATCTCGGTGCCGCGTTTCATCGAAACCATCAAATCCTATCTGGGCGATGCCTGATGCCCAGCCAGACCGGAGCCTTGTGAGATGACCGCGCGGATCCTCGTCGTCGACGACATCCCTGCCAATGTCAGGCTGCTCGAGGTCAGGCTGCTGGCCGAGTATTTCGAGGTGCTGACCGCCTCCAACGGACCGGACGCCATCGAGACCTGCGAGAACGGCAAGGTCGATGTCGTGCTGCTCGACGTGATGATGCCCGACATGGACGGCTTCGAGGTCTGCCGGCGGCTGAAGAGCGACCCGGCGACATCGCATATCCCGGTCGTCATGATCACCGCGCTCGATCAGGTCTCCGACCGGGTGCGCGGCCTGGAGGCCGGCGCCGACGATTTCCTGACCAAGCCGGTCAACGACCTGCAGCTGATGACGCGCGTCAAGAGCCTTGTCCGGCTGAAGTCGCTGACCGACGAATTGCGGCTGCGCGCCTCGACCACGCGCAACATCGGCATCGAGGAGCTGTTGAGCCGCAACTTCGCCGCCGAGGATGCGAAGCCGAAGGTGCTGCTGATCGACGAGCGCAAATCGTCCTTCGAGCGCATCAAGAAGATGCTGCGAAGCAGCGCCGAGCTCGACGTCGCCACCGATCCCAATGCCGGTTTCTTCCAGGCTGCCGAGACCGCCTACGAGTGCGTGCTGATCTCGACCGCTTTCGCCGACTTCGATCCGCTGCGACTGTGTTCGCAACTGCGGTCGCTCGACCGCACCCGCTTCCTGCCGATCATCCTTTTGGCGGACGCAGGCGAGGAGGGGCGCATCATCCGCGGTCTCGAACTCGGCATCAACGACTATCTGACGCGGCCGGTCGACCAGCAGGAACTGACCGCGAGGCTGCGCACCCAGGTGCGCCGCAAGCGCTACAACGACCAGCTGCGCGCCAGCGTCACCCAGACCATCGAGATGGCGGTGACCGACGGGCTGACCGGGCTGCACAACCGCCGCTACCTCGACAGCCATCTGCAGACGCTGTTCGACCGCGCGGTGGCGCGGCGGCGTCCGCTGTCGGTGATGATCACCGACCTCGACCGCTTCAAATCCATCAACGATGCGCATGGCCATGACGGCGGCGACGACGTGCTGCGCGAGTTCGCGCGGCGGTTGCGCAAGAACGTGCGCGGCATCGATCTCGCCTGCCGTTTCGGCGGCGAGGAGTTCGTGGTGGTGATGCCCGACACGGAGGGCGCGGTGGCGGAAAAGGTCGCGGAACGCATCCGCGCCGAAATCGCCCAGTTGCCGTTTGCGATCGGCCATGAGGGCAAGGCGATCGAGGTCACCGTCAGCGTCGGCGTGTCGTCGCTGCTCAAGGGGGCCGATACGGTGGCCGCCCTGATGAAGCGCGCCGATCTCGCTCTCTACGAGGCCAAGAGCGGCGGGCGCAACCGCGTGGTCGCCAAGGCGGCGTAGGCTTGGGCGCCAATTAACCGGTCAATCCGACAGGGTTAGCAATTTACCTTAATCCAAGCGATTCGGGTGGCTTGGTTAAGAAACTGTTGATTTTCATAAGCTCTTGCGCAAATGTACAGCATAGACAAAACGAGGCCGGCACGAGGGTAGACCGCCGGATCGTTCCGTTAAATACCCCATGATGCTCAGGTCCGCCGCATCTCCTGGGTCCGTGGGGTCGGCCGGCCGGCGCTGGCACATAGTGGCCTCCTCGTACCGCTGCCAAACGCCGACCGGCCCCCTTTTTCCAAAAAAATGAACGTCAGGACTTCGCGCCAATCGGCGGAAGCTTCTGCTATCGGGTCAGGCCGAATCGCCGGCCAAAAACAAAAACGCCGCCCAAAGGGCGGCGTTTCGGCATTCTCGGAGGAAACCGGATTACTTGATCTTGGTTTCCTTGAACTCGACGTGCTTCTTGGCGACCGGATCGTACTTGCGGAACGACAGCTTGTCCGTCTTGGTGCGGCTGTTCTTGCTGGTCACGTAGAAGAAACCGGTGTCGGCGGTCGACAGAAGCTTGATCTTGATGTTTGCGGCTTTGGCCATGATGTTCGTCCGTTAATGTTCGTGGAGTTTTGGCCGCTGGAGCACGGGGAAAACACCCGGACGCGGGAAACTTGGCGCGACACATAAAGAACGCGTCCGGAAAGTCAACCCCAAGCGGGTTTCGGCGACGCCCGATGCGGCTGCTGCCGGCAATGGTGGAGCCGGCCAGCGGCGGCAAGGTAGGCGGTCAGGCGTCCTCCCTGACTGGGGAGGCGGCCTTCTTCCAGTCTCCGGCCGTGTTCCACCAGCGGTTGGGGTTGGCGCGGTCGTCAAGGCCCTTGGCGCGGCTGGCAAGCAGCGGCTGGATGCGGATCACCGGCTCCTCATAGCTGTGCGCCTGGTAGATCGCCTCGACGACTTGAGCGGCGAGGCCCTGGTCGTCGGGCAATTCGAACGACACCTCGACCGTACCAGGCCGCTGCCGCAGCAGCGTCTCGGCGCCGGCGGCGGCACCCTCGAGCGGCCGGTAGCGCTCGACGCCATCGGCCGACTGGAAGGCGTTGCTGTCGTAATTGCCCATGCCGAGCGGCGTGATGGCGACCACGGCGTCCATGATGCGATCGACGTCGGCTGCCGGCGCCTGGAAGCTGACAAGCAGCAGCAACTGCATCCGCACGGATTTGGTTTCGAAGCCACTGTCGATCATCTGATATCTCCCTGCATGTGGAGCGTGGGTATAGCAGGGGTACTCCTGACACGGTGATGTCAGCAGCGTAACCTGACGAGCGTTCAGCCTGTCGGCCTACAGGACCTTGCGGATCAGCCTGACGCCGACCAGCGCTATATAGGCGGCGAAGAACAAAGCGAGCGACCAGCCGAAGCCGGAGGGGCCGAAGACGTCCATGCCGATGCCGATCGCCTGTGGGCCGAGCACCATGCCGACGCCGTAGCAGAGCACGAAGGCGGCGTTGGCGGAGGCGAGCTCATGGCCGGACAATTGCGAGCCGAGGTGGGCAAGGCCGATCGTGTAGAGCGCCGCGACGACGCCGCCCCAGACGAACAGCAGCGCCGCCATCAGGTGCCAGTCCCCGGCGAAGTGCGGCATGAAGATCGTGCCGGCAAGCCCGACGGTGGCGCAGGCCAGGAGCAGATGGCGGCGATCCGAGACGCGGTCGCTGATCATGCCGATCGGAATCTGCAGCAGCACGTTGCCAAGGCCGATCATGGTGAGCAGCAGGGCGGCGTCCGCCTCGGAATAGCCGATGCGGCTGCCGTAGACCGGGAACAGCGCAAAGCCGCCGGTCTCGACCGCGCCGAACACCAGCACCGCGAAGGTGGCGGTCGGCACCAGCCAGATGTAGCGCAGGAAATGACTGGTCTCGCTGTCGGCGACGATCGTCGGGCTTTCGTTGCGCGCCGCCAGCACCGGGATGGCGGCCAGCGTCACCAGGGCGATGGTGACGCCGAAGGGCAGGAAGCCGGTGCTGCCGAGATGGGCGAACAGCCATGGTCCGGCGGCGAAGCCGAGCGACAACACCGTGGCATAGATGCCGAGCACCAGGCCCCGCCGGTGCGGCGGCGCCGAGGTGCTTATCCAGAATTCCGACAGGATGAACAGCACCGTCAGCGCGATGTGCAGCACGACGCGGAGCGGAAACCACATCCAGAAATCCGGTGCGAAGTGGAAGCCGACGAAGGCAAGAGCGCCAGCCGCGATCATCATCAGCATCGTCCAGGCGACGCCGAACCGCATGGCGAGCGGTGTTGCAAGCGGCGCGCCGGCAATCGACGCAAGGCCGGCGATGGCGGTGTTGAGGCCGATCATCGAAGCCGAATGGCCGCGCGTCTCCAGGATGACGCTGAGCAGCGGCATGCCGAGGCCGATGGCGATGCCGACGACGCTGATCGAGGAGATCGCAGCGATCATCGGCAGCCAGTGTACGCGCTCGTCGCCCTGTTCTTGGGTATCGACCGTCATGGGATGCCTGAATAGCCTAGAGGATTTCGCGGGTGAAGTGGTTGCGGACACGCCGGTAGAGCGGCACCGCGCCGCCGGGGCGCAGCAGCGGATCGTCGGCGAGCCGCTTTTCCAGCTCGTCGAGGATCATCCGGGTGATGTCCGGGATATCGGCCTCGCGGGCCTTGGCGAGCGGCAGCCAGACCAGTTCCTCCAGCTCGTTGGTCGGGCCGCCATCCGGCAATTCGATGGCGACGTCGCTGCGCCAGGCGCTGAAGAAGCGGGTATCGAAGCGGCGCACCCGGTTCGGCGGCGTGATCGCGCGGGCGATGAAGCGCAGCACTTCCAGCGAGGGCACGACGCCATGCTCGGCAAAGCCCTGCCAGTCGCGCCTGGCAGTGGTGAAGGCGCCCTTGCGGCCGATAAGCAGGCCGGCTTCCTCATAGGTCTCGCGGATGGCCGACAGCGCGATGGCGCGTGCACGCGCCTGGCTGGTGCGGCCGAGGCCCGCGGTCAGGTTGGCTTCTTCCTCGGGGTGAAGGTCCGTGGCAACGGCGATGCGGCTGTCGGCCGGATCGGTACGGCCGCCCGGAAAGACGAATTTGCCGGGCATGAAGGCGTGCCCGGCATGGCGCCGGCCCATCAGCACCAGCACCTCGCTGCCCTTGCGGTCGAGCAGGATCAGCGTCGCGGCATCGCGCGGGCGCAACCGCTTGCCGGCGGGCGCGGCAGCGCTTGGCTCAAGCTTGTCGACGTTCGCCTTGGTCATTCGGTCCCCAAGCTGATGCATGTCGCCCAGACGCCGTGGCGGTCTGGGGACGATGACATGCATGAAAGCAAAGATCTGAAGCGCGTCGCGTGAACCCGTTCATTTGCGAGGCGCTTTAGCGGAAACTTGCCGCATGCGAAAGTGGCGTTCGGACATCGCCGATTGCGCCAGCCGCGACGTCAGGCCTCGGGGTGATGCTCGATGACGTCCTCTTCGCCGCCGAAGCCGTGCATATAGAGCGCCCATTGCAGGCCGATGACGGCGCCCTTGACCGGCTGCAGCAGCACCACCGCCAGAAGGATGGTCAGCGGCACCCAGATGAGGATGTGCTGCCAGGTGGAGAGCGTGGAGGTCGCCTCGACCCCCATGAAGGCGCCAAGCACGATGTGGCCGACGATGACCACCACCAGATAGGCGGGCAGGTCGTCGGCGCGGTGATGGTAGAGTTCCTCGCCGCAATGCTCGCATTTGTCGACGGTCTTGACAAAGGCGCGGAACAGCTTGCCTTCGCCGCAATGCGGGCAGCGACCGAGCAGGCCGCGCTTCATCGCCGTCCACAGCGGGCGGGCGACGCGGCCCGAATGATGCTCGCCGCCGAAAACCTGGTCTTCCATCTGCAATTGCCTTGCCATCACCGTCTCCTGCCGCGTGGGCGCGATTGCGACGCGCGGGCGCGACCCTTGGCCTTGTGAAACGACCGTTTGGAGCCGGGCAGCGGCTTCGGATCGGTCAGCATTTCGAAACGCATCGCGCCGGCCATGGGCGCGACCTCGACCAATCGGACCTCGACGCGGTCGGCAAGCTGGTAGCCCTTGCCGGTGCGTTCTCCGAAAAGCGATCGGGCGGTTTCGTCGTATATATAGTAATCGCCTTCAAGGCTTGACACGGGGATGAAACCATCCGCGCCGTACTGCGGCAATTGGACAAATAGTCCCGCCTTGGTGACGCCGGAGATGCGCGCGTCGAAACGGTCGTCGATATGCTCGGCGAGATGGGCGGCGACCAGCCGGTCGACCGTGTCGCGCTCGGCCGCCATGGCGCGGCGCTCGGTGGCGGAGATCAGCGCCGACACCTCTTCCAGCCGATCGGCTTCCTGCTGCGTCAGGCCGCCCGGGCCAAGACCGAGCGCGGCGATCAGCCCGCGATGCACGATGAGGTCGGCATAGCGGCGGATCGGCGAGGTGAAATGCGCGTAGCGTTTCAGGTTGAGGCCGAAATGGCCGATGTTCTTCGGCGAGTATTCGGCCTGGCTCTGCGAACGCAGCACCACCTCATTGACCAGCGCCTCATTGTCGGCGCCGCGCACGCGCTCGAGGATGCCGTTGAACTGTGCGGGCCGCATCTGCGCGCCGCGCGCCAGCGACAGACTGAGCGTTGCCAGGAATTCGCGCAGCGATTCCTGCTTGGCGAGCGAGGGCGCGTCATGGATGCGGTAGACCAGTGCCTGGCGCTTCGCCTCCAGCGTTTCGGCGGCCGCGACGTTGGCCTGGATCATGAACTCCTCGATCAGCTTGTGGGCATCGAGGCGTTCCGGCACGACGACGCGGTCGACGGTGCCGTCCTCCTTGAGCAGGATCTTGCGCTCGGGCAGGTCGAGTTCCAGCGGCTGGCGGCCGTCACGGCCGCGCTTCAGCACCGCATAGGCATCCCATAGCGGCTTCAGCACCGTATCGAGGATCGGCCCGGTCTTGTCGTCGGGCATACCATCAATCGCCGCCTGCGCCTGCGGGTAGGCGAGCTTGGCCGCCGACTTCATCATGACGCGATGGAAGGAATGGCGCAGCTTGCGGCCATCGGCCGCGAACGTCATGCGCACGGCAAGCGCCGGCCGGTCCTGGCCCTCGCGCAGCGAGCAGAGGTCGTTGGAGATGCGCTCCGGCAGCATCGGCACCACGCGATCCGGGAAATAGACCGAATTGCCACGCTTCAGGGCCTCGCGGTCGAGCGCGGTGCCGTAGCGGACGTAAGCCGCGACGTCGGCGATCGCCACGGTGACCAGCACCCCGCTGGGGTTCTTCTCGTCGGTATCGGGCGTCGCGAAGACCGCGTCGTCATGGTCCTTGGCGTCGGCCGGGTCGATGGTGATCAGCGGCAGGTCGCGCCAGTCCTCGCGGCCGGCAAGCGCCGCAGGCTTCACCGCGTCGGCCTCGGCGATGACGTCGGCCGGGAAGATGTGCGGGATGTCATGCGCGTGGATGGCGATCATCGAGACCGCCTTCTCGCTGGTCAGCGAGCCCAGCACCGCCAGGACCTTGGCGCGCGGCAACCCGTAGCGGGACGCCCGCGCGGGCTCGACCTCGACCAGGTCGCCGTTCCTGGCGCCGTTCTGGAACTCCTTGTCGACGATCAGTTCGGGCTGGCGCCGCTCCACCGGTTCGATGCGCAAGGTGCCGTCCTTGAGGACGCGAAAGACGCCGAGCACGGCGTCGCTGCGCTTCTCGAAGATCTTCATCACCCGGCCGGTATAGGCGGGGCCAGCCGGATCGTCGGTCGGGAAGGTCTTGGCGAGCACGCGGTCGCCGATGCCGGGCGCCGGGCCATTGCTTCCACGCGAAATGCGGATGGAGACGACCGGCGGCGAGCCGGCGCCGCTGTATTCGCTCGGATGCGCCAGGAGCACGCCGTCGCCGTCGCGGCCGAAAATGTCGAGCACGGCGACATGAGGCAGGGCGCCGGCGCGGGTCAGCCGCTTGCGTTCCCTGGTCAGCAGGCCCTCGTCCTGCAGGTCGCGCAACAGATCCTTCAGCCAGATACGGTCATCGCCGCGCAGCGCGAACGCCTTGGCGATCTCGCGCTTGCCGGAACGGTCCGGATTTTCGGCGATGTAGCGCAGGATTTCTTCGCGCGACGGGCGGTAATCGTCCCGGACCTTGGCCCTCGTGTCGGCGGTGCGCGGATCGCCGTGGCTTCGTCCGGAGATCCTGCGCGCCACGCCCTATCCCTTTTTCTTGGCCGGGGATTTCTTGGCGGCCGGCTTGCCGGCCGCTGCCGCCTTGCGGAACGGCTTCTTGCCGCCACCGCCCTTGGCTTCCTTCTCGGCAATCAGCGCCAGGGCGTCCTCGACCGTCACCGATTGCGGATCCTTGCCCTTGGGCAGCGTCGCATTGACCTTGCCATAGTTGACGTAGGGCCCGTATTTGCCGTCGCGCACGACGATCTTGCCGCCGCCGTCGGGGTGGTCGCCAAGATCCTTGAGCGCCGCGGGCGTTGCGCCGTTGCGGCCGCCCTTGCCCTTCAACTGCTTCTCCGCAATCACCGAGACGGCGCGATTGAGGCCGATCGAGAACACGTCCTCGATGCTGTCGAGATTGGCGTAGGTGCCGTCATGCAGCACGAAGGGGCCGTAGCGGCCGAGGCCGGCCGAGATCATCTTGCCGGATTCCGGGTGCTTGCCGACGTCGCGCGGCAGCGCCAGCAGCGCCAACGCCTTCTCATGGTCGATCTGCTCGGCGGCCCAGCCCTTGGGCAGGCTGGAGCGCTTGGCCTCCTTGCCTTCTCCGCGCTGGATATACGGGCCGAAACGGCCGCTGCGTAGCGTGATCTCTTCCGCCGTGTAGGGATCCTTGCCGATCAGCCTGGTGCCGTCCTCGCCATTGCCGTTCTCGCCATTGGGATTGGCGGCATCGCCGAGCTGGCGAGTGAAGGAGCATTCGGGATAGTTCGAGCAGCCGACGAAGGCGCCGAATTTGCCGAGCTTCAGCGACAGGTTGCCGGTGCCGCATTTCGGGCAGATGCGCGGGTTCGAACCGTCCTCACGCGCCGGGAACACCAGCGGCGCCAGCTCGTCGTTGAGCGCATCGAGCACGTCGGTGACGCGCAGTTCCTTGATGTCGTCGACCGCGCCGGAAAAATCCCTCCAGAAGTCGCGCAGCACGTCCTTCCAGGCGAGCTTGCCGTCGGAAATCTCGTCGAGCTTTTCTTCCAGCGAGGCAGTGAAATCATATTCGACATAGCGCTCGAAGAAGCTCTCGAGGAAGGCCGACAGCAAGCGGCCCTTGGCCTGCGGCACCAGCTTGCGGCGGTCGATGGTGACGTAGTCGCGGTCTTCCAGCGTCTTCAGGATCGCCGTGTAGGTCGACGGGCGGCCGATGCCCAGCTCTTCCAGCTTCTTGATCAGCGACGCCTCGGAATAGCGCGGCGGCGGCTCGGTGGTGTGCTGGGTGGCATTGATCGCCTGGCGGGCAAGCTGCTCGCCGGCGCGGATCTCGGGCAGGCGGCGGCTTTCCTCGTCCTCCGCGTCCTCGTCCTTCTGGTCGGTATAGGCGGCGATGAAGCCGTCGAAGCGCACGACCGAGCCGACGGCGCGAAGCTCGGCGGTGCGGGCGCCGTTGACCGCCTCGATCTCGACCGTGGTGCGCTCGATCTCGGCAGGCTGCATCTGGCTGGCGATGGCGCGCTTCCAGATCAGCTCGTAGAGGCGGGCCTGGTCGGCATCGAGATATTGGCGGACCGAAGCCGGCGTGCGCTTGAAATCGGTCGGGCGGATCGCCTCATGCGCTTCCTGGGCGTTCTTGGCCTTGGTCGTATAGAAGCGCGGCTTCTCCGGCAGGTATTTTGCGCCGAATTCGCTGACGATGGCATCGCGGGCGGCGTCGATCGCCTCGGGCGCCATCTGCACGCCGTCGGTTCGCATATAGGTGATCAGGCCGGCGGTCTCGCCGCCAATGTCCATGCCTTCGTAGAGCCGCTGCGCCACCTGCATCGTGCGGGTGGCCGAAAAGCCGAGGCCCGACGAGGCGGCCTGCTGCAGCGTCGAGGTGGTGAAGGGCGGGCCCGGGTTGCGCTTGGTTGGCTTGGCCTCGACCGACAGCGCTTTGAAGGTGGCGCCTTCGAGCATCGCCTTGATGTCGTCGGCCTGCGCCTTGTTGGCGATGTCGAGTTTTTGCAGTTTCTTGCGCTCGAACGCGGTCAGCCGCGCCTCAAAATTCTCGTTGCGCGGCGTGCCGAGGATGGCGGCGATCTGCCAGTATTCCTCGCGGATGAAGCGCTCGATCTCGGATTCACGGTCGCAGACCAGGCGCAGCGCCACCGACTGGACGCGGCCGGCGGAACGGGCGCCGGGCAGCTTGCGCCACAGCACCGGCGACAGCGTGAAGCCGACCAGATAGTCGAGGGCGCGGCGGGCGAGATAGGCATCGACCAGCGGCGCGTCGATCTGGCGCGGATTGGCCATCGCATCCAGCACCGAAGACTTGGTGATGGCGTTGAAGACGACGCGGCTGACCGGCTTGTCCTTCAGCGCGCGCTTCTGCTTCAGCACTTCCAGCACATGCCAGGAAATCGCCTCGCCCTCGCGGTCCGGGTCGGTGGCGAGGATCAGGCCGTCGGCGTCCTTGACCGCCTTGGCGATGTCGGCAAGCCGCTTGCCCGAGGCGGTGTCGACCGACCAGGACATGGCGAAGTCCTCGTCGGGGCGCACCGAGCCGTCCTTGGCCGGCAGATCGCGGACGTGGCCGAACGAGGCCAGGACCTTATAGTTCTTGCCGAGATATTTGTTGATTGTCTTTGCCTTGGCCGGCGATTCGACGACGACGACGTCCATGAGGTCTCATATCAGCTATGGGCCAGCGGAAGAATTCCAGCGGCGCGACGCGTTCTTTTTCGTCGCTCACATGGCCGTGCTTTTGCAATCGGTCAAGGGCAGGCGGCCAAAATGCGGAGACGTCCGCGGCAATACACTCTTAGAGTGTATGGAGAGGACCACATAATTTCGGGGAGGGCCGTTCGAGCATCGAGCCACTGGAACGACCGGTCGATTCGAGCGAGTCGCTAGGCGCGGCAATGGCGGAAACTGGCCGCCGGGTGATCCAGACCTTGTCCGGCGGCCAGCCGATGTTTCGGGGCGGAAAACTCAGTCGGCCTTGACGATGTGCCAGACGCCGGAGGCGCCGTCGCCCGTCGCGTCGCCGGCCTTCTTGTCCTTGATGAAGGTGTAGACCGGCTTGCCGTCATAGGCCCACATCTTGGTGCCGTCGGTGCGGTCGACAATCGTCCATTCATCGTCTGCCTTGGCGCCGGCCTCGGCCTTCAGGGGCGGCCAGTTGGTGGCGCATTTGTCGTAGCAGTTCGATTTGCCCTTCTCGTCCTTGTCGTAGGTGTAGAGCGTCATGCCCATGGCGTCGGTGTAGATTTTCGTGCCGCCGACCTCGGCTTCCTTCCACGCCTCGGCGGCCTGGGATGCCGTGGCACCGAGCAAAAGCGCGGCTAATCCAGCAATGATCGACTTCATGAGTACCTCCCTGGGGTCGTGAAACAAGCACGCGGCGATCGCGGGCTCTTTCTTCTCAACGTGTCGAAGCTGCCGTTTCTTCCAATTTTGTAGCGGCGACTTGCCACGCATTGGTGATTGGCAGACGCGCCTTTGTCTCGCTATATCAGCGCCATAACGTTCTGGAGCACCAGGAATGGCATTGGATATCGGCTATGTCAGCGCGGTCGGAGCGGGGGCGATCTCGTTCCTGTCGCCTTGCGTGCTGCCGCTGGTGCCGCCCTATCTCTGCTACATGGCCGGCGTTTCGGTCGATGACTTTCGCGGCGATGCCGGCGCCACTGCCAGGGCCGGCGCGCGTGGCGCGCTGATTGCATCCTCCATCGCCTTCGTGCTCGGTTTCTCCACCGTGTTTGTGGCGCTCGGCGCCGGCGCTTCGACGATCGGCCGGCTGCTGCGGCTGTGGCAGGAACCGCTGGCGATGGTGGCGGGAGCACTGATCATCCTGATGGGGCTCAACTTCCTCGGCATATTGCGCATTCCGCTGCTGTCGCGCGAGGCGCGCTTCCAGTCGCAGGGCAAGCCGGCCAGCCTGGTCGCCGCCTACATTATGGGACTGGCCTTCGCTTTCGGCTGGACGCCTTGCATCGGACCGGTTCTGGGTCCGATCCTGACGTTGGCGGGCGGCCGCGAGACGGTGGGCGAAGGTGCGTTGCTGCTCGCCGCCTATTCGCTCGGTCTCGGCATCCCGTTCCTGATCGCCGCCCTGTTTTCCGGCGCCTTCATGCGCTTCCTCGCCAGATTCCGTGTCCATCTCGGTCGCGTCGAACAGGCGATCGGCGCACTGCTGGTCGTCGCCGGCGTGTTTTTCCTGACCGGCGGCGTGCAGAGCGCGTCCTACTGGCTGCTGGAAAATTTCCCGGGCCTGGGGCGGCTGGGGTAGCTCCCATCCTCCGCAACCGGAACGATGCCTGAAAGCCCGCGTTGCAGGCTCGTGCGCAAGCGCGACGGTGAGGCGAGAATGGTATCCAAGGCGGATCTGCAAAAGTTCTTCAAGACGTATGAGAGGGTCTACAACGACGCGATCGCGGGCACCGTCGATCTGGACGACGTCGCGGACATCTACTCGACCGGCTTTGTCTCCGTGACGCCAGCAGGGGTCGTCGTTGGCGAAAATGGCGCGGAGTTGAAGGACGTCATGAAAAAGGGCTTCGAGGCCTATCGGGCGATCGGCAGCAAGAAGATGATTTGTGCCGATGTCTCGGTGACGCCCATCGACCAGGACCATTGCGTTGCCAAGGTGCAATGGTCGGGCGAATACGAACGCAAGAACAAGGACCGTCTGACCATCGATTTCGAGGTCAACTATCTCGTAGAAAGACGCGACGGCCGCCTGAAAGTGTTTGGTTGGATCGCCGGCGATGAGCAGGCGGAATTCAGGCAGTACGGTCTGTTGTAGCGGCATATTGCCTGCTGGATCGCGCCTTGAGATGCGCTGATCAGGAGTAGGCAGATCCGCCGTCTCACCGGAATTTAACCGCATTGGTGCAGCATGGGCGCTGATGCTAGATATGCCTTGATTCCCGACCCTGTTCATATGGTTGCCCTTTCATGAGCCAGAGATCCTGCCTGTCCGTCATCCTTGCCGCCGGCGAGGGCACACGCATGAAGAGCGCGCTGCCCAAGGTGCTGCATCCGATCGCCGGGCTGCCGATGGTCGCCCATGTGGCGAAGGCGGCGGAAGCCGCCGGCAGCGGCGACCTGGCGCTGGTGATCGGCCATGGCGCGGACGAAATGCGCAAGGCAGCGCAGAAATTCGCGCCGAACGCCGAGACTTTCGTGCAGGAGAAGCGTCTCGGCACCGCGCATGCCGTGCTGGCCGCGCGTGCTGCTATATCAAAGGGTTACGACGATATTCTCGTCATGTTCGGCGACACGCCGCTGATCGAACCGGAAGCGCTTGCCGTCGCGCGGCAGAAGCTGGCGGAAGGTGCCGCGGTCGTCGTCGTCGGCTTCCGTCCGCCCAATCCGACCGGCTATGGCCGGCTGATCGAGAAGGGCGGCCGGCTGGTCGCCATCCGCGAGGAGAAGGATTGCTCCGACGAGGAGAAGAAGATCGGTTTCTGCAATGCCGGCATGATGGCCGTCGCCGGCAGGAGCGCGCTGGATCTGCTCGACGAGGTCGGCAATGCCAATGCCAAGAGCGAGTTCTACCTGACCGACATCGTCGAGATCGCCGGTGCTCGCGGCCTCGATGTGGTGGCGACGGAAGCCAGCTTCGAGAGCGCGCTCGGCATCAACAACCGGGCCGAGCTTGCCGAGGCGGAAGGCATCTGGCAGGCGCGCCGGCGGCGCGAGGCGATGCTCTCAGGGGTCACGCTGATCGCGCCCGAAACGGTTTATTTCTCGCACGACACCGAAATCGGCGCCGATACGGTGGTTGAGCCCAATGTCTGGTTCGGCCTGGGCGTCAAGATTTCCACCGGCGCCACGATCCATGCCTTCAGCCATATGACGGGCGCCACAATCGCGGAGAACTGCGAGGTGGGACCGTTCGCGCGGCTGCGGCCGGGGACAGATCTCAGGAAAAAGGCCAAGGTCGGCAATTTCTGCGAGGTCAAGCAGGCGACCGTCGAGGAGGGCGCCAAGGTCAACCACCTGACCTATATCGGCGATGCGCGCGTGGGTGCTGCCGCCAATATCGGCGCCGGCACCATCACCTGCAATTATGACGGCTACTCGAAATTCTTCACCGACATCGGCGAGGGCGCCTTTGTCGGCTCGAATTCCTCGCTGGTGGCGCCAATCACGATAGGCAAGGGCAGCTACATCGCCTCCGGCAGCGTCCTCACCGAAAGCGTGCCCGACGATGCGCTGGCCTTCGGCCGCGCCCGCCAGAAGACGATTCCGGGCAAGGGCAAGGAAATACGCGAGCGTTTTGCTTCGGCCGCGGCGGCGAGGAAAAAGTGAATTCCGTCAAACCGGTGGCCTGAAAAGGCGAACGATTGCAGTAATCGGATTGCAAGAGCGGTCTGTCATGGTGCATGCGTAAGAATGACCGTTCCGGTGACACGGAACGAAACGCAAAGTGACTTTCACGGCAGGCCGGCAATCCCTAGATAACGCTGGTTTTCCATGGGGAATCGGGGGTAACGGCCATGTGCGGCATCGTCGGAATTGTCGGCCAACAGCAGGTGGCGCCGCTCATCGTCGACGCGCTGAAGCGGCTCGAATATCGCGGCTATGACTCGGCCGGCGTCGCCACCATCGAGAATGGCGAGCTCGGCCGTCGCCGCGCCGAAGGCAAGCTGATCAATCTCGAGCGCCGGCTGAAGGAAGAGCCGCTCGACGGCACGATCGGCATCGGCCACACGCGCTGGGCCACCCATGGCGTGCCGAACGAGACCAACGCGCACCCGCATTTTTCCGACGGCGTCGCCATCGTCCACAACGGCATCATCGAGAATTTCGCCGAATTGCGCGACGAGCTGACCCGCGACGGCTACAACTTTTCCTCGCAGACCGACACCGAGGTCGTCGCGCATCTGGTGGCGCGGGAACTCGCCAAGGGGCTGAAGCCGGTCGTGGCAGCGCACAAGGCGCTGAAGCGGCTGGAGGGCGCCTTCGCGCTGGCGATCATGTTCAAGGGCGACGAGGACCTCATCGTCGGCGCCCGCAACGGTCCGCCGCTGGCCGTCGGCCATGGCGACGGCGAGATGTTCCTCGGCTCCGACGCCATCGCGCTGGCGCCCTTCACCAACTCGATCACCTATCTGGAGGACGGCGACTGGGCGGTGGTGCGCCGCAACGAGGTCGCGATCTTCGATATGGACGGCAACAAGGTCGACCGCAAGCGCCAGCAGTCGCTGTCGACCGGCTTCATGGTTGACAAGGGCAACCGACGCCATTTCATGGAAAAGGAGATCCATGAGCAGCCGGAGGTGATCTCGCACACGCTGGCGCATTATGTGGATTTCGTCTCCGGCGTCTCGAAGCCGCTGGAACTGCCGTTCGATTTCGCCAAGATCGGCCGGCTGGCGATCTCGGCCTGCGGCACCGCCTATCTCGCCGGGCTGATCAGCAAATACTGGTTCGAACGCTATGCGCGGTTGCCGGTCGACATCGATGTCGCCTCGGAATTCCGCTATCGCGAGATGCCGCTGTCGTCGAACGACGCGGCCTTCTTCATCTCGCAATCGGGCGAAACCGCCGACACCCTGGCCTCGCTGCGTTATTGCCGCAAGGCCGGCATGAAGATCGGCGCGGTCGTCAACGTGCGCGAATCGACCATGGCGCGCGAATCCGATGTCGTGCTGCCGACGCTGGCCGGGCCCGAGATCGGCGTCGCCTCGACCAAGGCCTTCACCTGCCAGCTGTCGGTGCTGGCGTCGCTTGCGGTGCGGGCGGGCGTGGCGCGCGGCACGATCTCGCGCGATGAGGAGAAGGCGCTGGTGCGCGAGCTCTCCGAGGCGCCCCGCTTCGCCAACCAGGTGCTCAAGCTGGACGGCCAGATCGAACGCATCTCGCGCGAGCTCTCCCGCTATTCGGATGTGCTCTATCTTGGCCGCGACACCAATTTCCCGCTGGCCATGGAAGGCGCGCTCAAGCTCAAGGAAATCTCCTATATCCATGCCGAGGGCTATGCCGCCGGCGAACTGAAGCACGGGCCGATCGCGCTGATCGACGAGAACATGCCGGTGATCGTCATCGCGCCGCACGACCGCATCTTCGAAAAGACGGTCTCCAACATGCAGGAGGTGGCGGCGCGCGGCGGCAAGATCATCCTGATCACCGACAGCAAGGGCGCGGCGCAGGCGAGCATCAAGACGATGGAGACGATCGTGCTGCCCGACGTGCCGGAAATCATCTCGCCGATCATCTACGCGCTGCCGATCCAGATGCTGGCCTATTTCACCGCGGTGTTCATGGGCACCGACGTCGACCAGCCGCGCAATCTGGCGAAATCGGTGACCGTGGAATAGGCGCTCGCCAACCCACGCTCTTTAAAAACTTCGCAGTTCCAAACCGCGTTGTGGTTCACTAATGTTGCGGCGCAACCTGCGCTGCGGTGATCCATGTCCGACGCCCCGAAGACCTCAGGCATGACCCGGCTCAGGAACTATTTCCTGACGGGCTTCATCGTTTGCGCGCCGCTGGCGATCACCGCCTATATCGCCTGGTCGTTCATCGGCTGGGTCGATTCCTGGGTGAAGCCCTATATCCCGCTGCGCTACAGCCCCGACACCTATCTGCCGTTTCCGGTGCCCGGCTTCGGTCTCATCGTCGCGTTGGTGCTCATCACGCTGATCGGCTTCATGACCGCCAACATCGTCGGCCGCGCCATCGTCAATTTCGGCGAGCGGCTGCTTGGCCGCATGCCGCTGGTGCGCGGCATCTATCGCTCGCTGAAGCAGATCTTCGAGACGGTGCTGTCGAACAAGGGCGACATGTTCCGCCAGGTCGGGCTGGTCGAATATCCGCGCAAGGGCGTCTGGTCGCTGGTCTTCATCGCCAGCGAGAAGGAAACCGAGATTAACCAGAAGCTCAACCATGAAGGCGACCCGCTGGTCGCCGTGTTCATGCCGTGCACGCCGAACCCGACCACCGGCTTCCTGATGTATGTGCGGAAATCCGAGATCGTGCTGCTCGACATGACGATCGAAGACGGCGCCAAGCTGATCGTTTCGGCCGGCCTGGTGGCGCCCGAGGTCAAGACCAAGCTCGTGACGCTGAACGGCGAGCAAATCGAAGGCTCGCTGGCCAATCCGGCGCTTGGGGCCGCTCAACCAGCGCGCAACAAACGCACCGCCTCATCGCGGCCGAACAGGTAAAGCAGCAGGCGCAGCGCCTCGCCGCGCTCGGACTGCAGTTCCGGATCGCGCGACAGGATGAGGCGGGCATCGTCGCGCGCTGCTTCCAGCAGGTCGGCATGGGCCTCGATGCGTGCCACCTGGAAACCGGGCGTGCCGGACTGGCGGGTGCCCAGCAATTCGCCTTCGCCGCGCAGCTTGAGATCCTCCTCGGCGATGCGGAAGCCATCCTCGGTCTCGCGCATCACCGACAGGCGGCGTTTCGCCGTCTCGCCGAGCGGATCCTTGTAGAGCAGGACGCAGGAGGAGGGCTTGTCGCCACGCCCGACCCGGCCGCGCAACTGGTGCAACTGGGCCAGGCCGAAGCGCTCGGCATGCTCGATGACCATGATGGTGGCGTCCGGCACGTCGACGCCGACCTCGATGACGGTGGTTGCGATCAGGATGCGCGTCTCGCCCTGCTTGAAGGCGCGCATCGCCTCGTCCTTCTCGGCGCCCTTCATGCGGCCATGAACCAGCCCGATGCGGTCGCCGAACAGCGGCTTCAGCGAGGCAAAGCGATCCTCCGCCGACATCAGCTTGATCTCCTCGGATTCCTCGACCAGCGGGCAGATCCAGTAGATCTTCTGGCCATCGGCGACCGCGTCGCGCATGCGACCGACCAGCTCGTCCAGCCGCTCCAGCGGCAAGGTGACCGTGCGGATCGGCTGGCGGCCGGCCGGCTTTTCGGTGAGCTTGGAGACGTCCATGTCGCCGAAGGCGGTGAGCACCAGCGTGCGCGGGATCGGCGTTGCCGTCATCACCAGCATGTCGGGCGCGTCGCCCTTGGCGGTGATCGCCAGCCGCTGGTGGACGCCGAAACGGTGCTGCTCGTCGACGACGGCCAGGACGAGATCGTGGAACGCCACCGATTCCTGGAACAGCGCATGCGTGCCGACGACGATGTCGATCTCGCCGCTGGCCAGCCTCGCCAATGTCTCGGTGCGTTCGCGACCCTTCTCACGGCCGGTGAGAATGGCGGTGCGCAGGCCGGCCTTTTCCGCCAGCGGCGCGATGGTCGCCAGATGCTGACGCGCCAGGATTTCGGTCGGCGCCATCAACGCCGCCTGGCCACCCGCCTCGACGGCGCGCGCCATGGCAAGCAGTGCTACGACCGTCTTGCCCGAGCCGACATCGCCTTGCAGCAGGCGCAGCATGCGCTCGGGGTCGGCGAGGTCGGCAACGATTTCGGCGAGCGCAAATTCCTGCGACGGGGTGAGCGAGTAGGGGAGTGCCGAGCGCAGCTTTTCGACGATGCTGCCGTCGCCGGTCAGCGGCCGGCCGGACAGGCGGCGGATCCTGGCCCGCACCAAAGCGAGCGAGACCTGGCCGGCGAGCAGCTCGTCATAGGCGAGGCGTCGCCACGCCGCCCCCTCTATGGCGACGTCGATCGGGTCCGCCGGATAATGGATGCGGGTGAGCGCGTCGGCGAAGGCCGGAAAGGTCTGGCGGCGCATGAAGGCGTCGTCCTGCCATTCCGGCAGTTCCGGCAAGCGGCCGAGCGCCTGGCCGATGGCGCGGCGCAGCACTTTGCCTGAGAGACCGGCGGTGAGCGGATAGACCGGTTCGACCAGCGGCAGGTTTTCGGCCTCGCCGGCGAGCGCGATATGGTCGGGGTGGACCATGGTCGGGCGGCCGTTGAACCACTCCATGCGGCCCGAGATGACGACATGCTCGCCCACCGGCATCGATTTCTCGAGATAGGAAGCATGGGCATGGAAGAAGGTCAGCGCGATCTCGCCGGTGTCGTCGTGGGCGTAGACACGGTACGGCACCGATCGGTTGCCGCGCGGCGGCGGCTGGTGGCGGTCGATGCGCACCTCGAGCGTGACGATCGCACCTTCGGCGGCGAGCGCGATGCCCGGCCGGTTGCGGCGGTCGATCACGGTGTGGGGCAGAACGAACAGAAGGTCGCCGGCGCGCGCGGCGCGGTCGCCGAGATCGGCGGCCACGACCTTCTCGATCAGCAGGCCAACCTTCGGCCCGACGCCGGCAAGCGAGGTGATCGGGACGAACAGCGGATCGAGGAGGGAAGGACGCATGATGTCAGCTTATGTCGCGACGGCCATTGCGCAAGGCTGACACCGCGCTCTATCCACGCTATATGCGCCGCTTCAGACAGGGACGCGGCGCCATGACCGGAACGAGAAGATCAAGCGAGGGGCTCGATGCCCGCCGCCGCAAGCTCCTGTTCCGTTCCTGGCATCGTGGCATGCGCGAGATGGACCTTATCCTCGGCTCCTTCGCCGATGCCGAGATCGGCGCCTTGACCGGCGAGGAAATCGACCAATATGAGAGGCTCCTCGACATTCCCGACACCGAATTCCTGCCTTTGATCACCGGTGAGCGCCCGGTTCCGCCCGATATCGATTGCGCGGTGCTGCGAAAGATCCTGGCGTCGCGCCACACCATGACATTTTGAACGACGTGATTTCATGAGCCTGATCCCCACAATCGGCCTGCCGAAGGGCCGCGCCGGCCAGTTCATCGTCGACGGTGTCGCCGATGGCTACGAAGCCTTCGCGCTGGTGCAGACGGCGCTCGAGATCGCGCCCGACAAGCCGGTGCTGTTCGTGGCCCGCGACGGCCAGCGCCTGCCGGCGATCACCGAGGCGCTGGCCTTTGCCGCGCCGGGCCTGCCGGTGCTGGAACTGCCGGCCTGGGACTGCCTTCCCTACGACCGCGTTTCGCCCGGCTCGGACGCAGCCGCGCGCCGGCTCGACGCGCTCGCCGCCATGATCGCGCTGGCCAGGAAGCCGCACCGGGCGGTCATCCTCACCACCGCCAACGCGCTGCTACAGCGCATTCCGCCGGCCGATCTGATCGAAGCGCAGACGTTCCACGCCAGGCCCGGCAACCAGATCGACATGAATGCGCTGGTGTCGCGGCTCGAAACCTCCGGCTTCGAGCGGGTGCCGACGGTGCGCGGCGTCGGCGAGTTCGCGGTGCGCGGCGGCATCCTCGATCTTTACGCACCCGGCTGGAGTGAGGCGCTCAGGCTCGATTTCTTCGGCGACACGCTGGAATCGATCCGCGTCTTCGACGCCGCCACGCAGCGCACCACCGGCCAGCGCACGTCGATGGCGCTGCAGGCGATGAGCGAAGTGGCGCTAACCCCGGAGACGATCAGCCGCTTCCGCCGCGCCTATATCGAGGCGTTCGGCGCGCCGTCGCGCGACGACGGGCTCTATGCCGCGGTCAGCGAAGGGCGGCGCTTTGCCGGCATGGAGCACTGGCTGCCGTTCTTCTACGAGCGGTTGGAGACGGTGTTCGACTACCTGCCCGACGTGCCCGTGGTCTTCGACCATCTGGCGCATGAGGCGCTGGCCGAACGCCACACGCTGATCCTCGACCACTACGAAGCGCGCCGCAAGCAGGCCGACGGCGCGCTGAAGGACGCGGTGCCCTACAAGCCGGTGGCGCCGGACCTGCTTTATCTCTCGCCGGAGAATCTCAAGGCGTCTCTCGGCCCGCGCGAAGACATCGACTTCACCGTCTTCGATGCGCCCGATGTCGGAAGCAAAAAAGTCTTCCATGCCGGCGCGCGGCATGGCCGCAGCTTCGCCGAGGAACGCGCCGATCCCAACATCAACGTCTTCGATGTCGTGGTGAAGCACATCGCCGACGAGCGCGCAGCGCGCCGCCGCGTCGTCGTCGCCGGCTGGACCGAGGGCTCGCTCGACCGGCTCGGCCAGATCCTGGCCGAGCATCATCTTGGCAATTTGAAGCCGGTGGCGACGCTTGCCGAGGCGGAAAAGCTCGAGCCGGGGCAGGCGTGCCTTGCCGTGCTGCCGCTCGAATCCGGCTTCGAGACCGAGAGACTGGTTGTCGTTGCCGAGCAGGACATCCTCGGCGACCGGCTGATCCGGCGCTCCAAGCGCAAGAAGCGCGCATCAGACTTTATTGCCGAAGCCTCGTCGCTGTCGTCTGGCGATATCGTCGTCCATACCGACCACGGCATCGGCCGCTTCATCGGCCTGCGCACCATCGAGGCGGTCGGTGCCCCGCATGACTGCCTGGAAATCCACTACGCCGGCGACGACCGGCTGTTCCTGCCGGTCGAGAACATCGAGCTTCTATCGCGCTACGGCTCGGATTCGGCCGAGGCGACGCTGGACAAGCTCGGCGGCGGCGCCTGGCAGTCGCGCAAGGCGCGGCTGAAGCGGCGACTGCTCGACATGGCCGGGCAGTTGATCCGCATCGCGGCAGAGCGGCAGATGCGCTCGGCGCCCGCCATGATCCCCGCCGAAGGCCTCTATGGCGAGTTCTCGGCGCGCTTCCCCTATGAGGAGACCGACGACCAGCAGGGCGCGATCGATTCTGTCATGGACGATCTCGGCGCCGGCAAGCCGATGGACCGGCTGGTCTGCGGCGATGTCGGCTTCGGCAAGACCGAGGTGGCGCTGCGCGCCGCCTTCATTGCCGCCATGGAAGGTTTCCAGGTCGCGGTGGTGGTGCCGACGACGCTGCTGTCGCGCCAGCACTTCAAGACCTTCTCGCAGCGCTTCTCCGGCCTGCCGATCCGCGTCGCGCAGGCTTCGCGGCTGGTCGGCTCCAAGGAACTGGCCGAAACCAAGAAGGGCATCGCCGAGGGCACGGTCGACATCGTCGTCGGCACGCATGCGCTGCTGGGGTCGGCGATCTCGTTCAAGAATCTCGGCCTGCTGATCATCGACGAGGAGCAGCATTTCGGCGTCAAGCACAAGGAGCGGCTGAAGGACCTGAAGAGCGACGTGCACGTGCTGACGCTGTCGGCGACGCCGATCCCGCGCACGCTGCAACTGGCACTGACCGGCGTGCGCGAGCTGTCGCTGATCGCCACGCCGCCGGTCGACCGCATGGCGGTGCGCACCTTCATCTCGCCCTTCGATCCGCTAGTCATCCGCGAGACGCTGCTGCGCGAGCGCTATCGCGGCGGCCACTCCTTCTATGTTGTGCCGCGCATCAGCGATCTCGCCGAGATCCATGATTTCCTGAAGCAATCGGTGCCGGAGCTGAAAGTCGCGGTGGCGCACGGCCAGATGCCGCCGGGCGAGCTCGACGACATCATGAACGCCTTCTACGACGGCCAGTACGACGTGCTTCTGTCGACGACCATCGTGGAGTCCGGTCTCGACATCCCGACCGCCAACACGCTGATCATCCATCGCGCCGACATGTTCGGCCTGTCGCAGCTCTACCAGCTGCGCGGCCGCGTCGGCCGTTCGAAGGTGCGCGCCTATGCGCTGTTCACGCTGCCGGCCAACCGCAAGCTGACCGACACCGCCGAGCGGCGGCTGAAGGTGCTGCAGTCGCTCGACACGCTCGGCGCCGGCTTACAGCTCGCCAGCCACGACCTCGATATTCGCGGCGCCGGCAATCTGCTGGGCGAAGAGCAGTCCGGCCACATCAAGGAGGTCGGCTTCGAGCTCTACCAGCAGATGCTGGAGGAGGCGGTGGCCGAAGTGAAGGATTCCGGCGAGGTGCAGGACGGCGGCTGGTCGCCGCAGATCGCCGTCGGCACGGCGGTGATGATCCCGGAAAGCTATGTGCCGGACCTGCAGCTCAGGCTGGCGCTCTACCGCCGCCTCGGCGACCTCGAGAACACCGAGGAGATCGACGCCTTCGGCGCCGAGCTGATCGACCGTTTCGGACCGCTGCCGGAAGAGGTGACGCATCTGTTGAAGATCGTGTTCATCAAGGCGCTCTGCCGCAGGGCCAATGTCGAAAAGCTCGACGCAGGCCCCAAGGGCGTCGTCATCCATTTCCGCAAGCGCGAATTCCCCAACCCGGTCGGGCTGGTCAAGTTCATCGGCGAGCAGGGTTCGCTGGCCAAGATCCGGCCAGACCACAGCGTCGTCTTCATCCGCGACTGGCCGAACGCCGAAAAGCGGCTGGCCGGCTCGGCCGTGGTGATGACGCAGCTGGCGCGGCTGGTCGACAAGGCAGCATAGCCCGTCCGGCGCATTCGCCAGTACCGAAATTCCGGTCTAGAATAGGAATTCGGCTTCGTGTATGGAGCCGCCACCCCATATAGGGGCCGGAGTGGCGGGCAAAGGTGCCCGTTCATCTGTTTGTTTGACGCAATTCCGCACGGAGATCACAGTTTTCCGGGAATTGCCGCTGAAGGGCGTTTGGGTGCAACGATGACGAAATGGTCGCCGAATTCGTGGAGAGAAAAGCCGATCAAGCAGGTTCCCGCCTATCCGGACCTTGCCGCGCTGAAGAACACGGAAGCCCAGCTCGCCACCTTTCCGCCGCTGGTTTTTGCCGGTGAGGCGCGCAAGCTGAAGAAGCAGTTGGCTGCCGTCGCCGCCGGCGACGCCTTCCTGCTCCAGGGTGGCGATTGCGCCGAAAGCTTCGCCGAGCACGGCGCGGACAACATCCGCGACTTCTTCCGCGTCTTCCTGCAGATGTCCGTCGTTCTGACCTTCGCCGGCGCGCAGCCGGTGGTGAAGGTTGGCCGCGTCGCCGGCCAGTTCGCCAAGCCGCGCTCGTCCGACAACGAGACCAAGGCCGGCGTGACGCTGCCAAGCTATCGCGGCGACATCATCAACGGCATCGAATTCGACGCCAGGTCACGCATCCCGGACCCCGCCCGGCAGGAGATGGCCTACCGCCAGTCGGCGGCGACGCTCAACCTGCTGCGCGCCTTTGCCCAGGGCGGCTATGCCAGCCTGGAGAATGTGCATCGCTGGATGCTCGGCTTCGTGTCCGACAGCCCGCAGGGCGAAAAATACGAGTCGCTCGCCAACCGCATCACCGAGACGATGGACTTCATGAAGGCGGTCGGCATCACCTCGGAGACCAACTTCGCGTTGCGCGAGACCGATTTCTACACCAGCCACGAGGCGCTGCTGCTCGGCTACGAAGAGGCGCTGACCCGCGTCGATTCGACCTCGGGCGACTGGTACGCGACGTCGGGCCACATGATCTGGATCGGCGACCGCACGCGCCAGCCCGACCATGCCCATGTCGAATATTGCCGCGGCATCAAGAACCCGCTCGGCCTGAAATGCGGCCCGTCGCTGACGCCGGACGGTTTGCTGGAACTGATCGACCTGCTCAATCCGGAAAACGAGCCGGGACGGCTGACGCTGATCGCGCGCTTCGGTTCCGACAAGGTGGCCGAGCATCTGCCGAAGCTGGTGCGGGCAGTGCAGAAGGAAGGCCGCAGCGTGGTGTGGTCCTCGGACCCGATGCATGGCAACACGATCGAGGCCGCCGGCTACAAGACGCGGCCGTTCGATCGCATCCTGAAGGAGGTGCAGACCTTCTTCGAAGTGCACCGGGCCGAAGGCACGCATCCCGGCGGCATCCATGTCGAGATGACCGGCAAGAACGTCACCGAATGCACCGGCGGTGCCCGCGCCATCACCGCGGAAGACCTGCAGGACCGCTACCACACGCATTGCGATCCGCGCCTCAACGCCGACCAGGCGATCGAGCTCGCCTTCCTGGTCTCGAACCTGCTCAAGAAGAGCCATACGGTCCAGCACAAGCAGGCCGCCAACGGCTGAACCGCTTGCTGGTTTGGACTCCGTCAAAGGCGCCGGAGAAATCCGGCGCCTTTTTCGTTCGGGGCCGAGCCCGGTAACGTCAGACTTACGAAAATGTGTTCTGGCGCGACCACTGCAAGACCAAGATTGGGTGGAACTGCATCGTCCACCGCAACTGGTTCCTGCATTCATCATGCGTCACGAGCATGCCGTCATCCACCACCGCGCGCTTGATTTCTGGTCGGCACGCGCGGCGGTCCTCGTCATCATCTGCCTGCAGCTTCTGGTCATAAACGACCTGTCGTTCGGCCCGCGCTGGCTGGCGCCTGCGATCGAGGCGGTTCTGCTGGTGCCCCTGTCGGTCGCGACGGCGTGGACGCAAATGGCGACACAGAAGGCCGTCGAC
>NZ_RZOF01000470.1:0-3766 GCF_003998955.1 Mesorhizobium sp. M4B.F.Ca.ET.017.02.2.1
CAGTTCGGCGAGCGCGCGCCTGCCGGCCGCGGTCTCCGGCTTGGCGGCGACGAAGGCTGAAAGCTCGTCGACGACAGACCGCGCCGCCTTCGGATCGTCGCGGGCGACCGCGTCGAGCGCCCGCCGCTGCAGTTTTTCGACTTCGGCCAGGCGGGCAATCGCCAGGAATTCGCGCACCAGGATGACAGCCAGCGCCAGTGCCGCGACAGCCGCCATGCCGGCGGCCAGCCAGCCCAGCCATTCGGCGCGTTCGAACAGGTCGCGGATGAGCTGGTCCGTCCAAAGGCCGACCGCCAGCGAAACCAGCACGCCCACGGCGCCGAAAAACAGGCGGGCGAGCAGGGAACGCTTGCGCGGCGCGGTGGCCGGCGGCGGCTCGGCGGCAACGATGTCGGGCTCGTCGAAGACGTCGATCTCGGATGGAATGACGACTGCCACGTCGGCCTTTGCCGCGCGCGGCCGGCGCGCCGGCTCAGCCTCGACCGGCCGCGGCTTCGGCGCCTCCCGGCTCGGCTCCGGCTCGATGCGGAATGCAGCGGGTTTGCGGGGCGCGCTCATGCCAGGTGGTCTCCAATCAGGAACTGCAGCGCCCTGTCGAGCCGGATATGCGGCAGCGACAGCGTAACACCTTCGGCCGTGCGTTCGAGCTTTGGCGGGCGGAACCGCACGAAGCGGATAGCCGGGTCGCCGCCATCCGGCGACGTTACGGAGGGATCGAAAACCGTGTCAACTTTCTCAGGCAAGTCGCCGGGAAATATGGCTGTTTCGGTCTTGCCGTCGAACATGTCGCCATTGATCCGCTCGCCCTTCAGCGGCGTGCCGATGATGACGGGCAGGGTTTCGCGGCCCTGCTTGACGGTGCCTTCGCGGGTGGCGCGCACGGCCGCCATGGCGACCACGTCGACATCGGCTCCGGTGAAGTTCGCCCGCGCCACGGCGCGATCGGCAAGCCGGCGCACGATCGCCTGCAACCGGTCATGGCTTTCATGATGCAGGTGATCGGCCTTGGTCGCCGCCACCAGGATGCGGTCGATGCGCCGTGAAAACAGGTCGGTGAGGAAATTGCCGCGGCCGGGGCGGAAACAGGCGAGGATTTCGGTGACGGCACGCTCCAGGTCGGCCATGGCGGCCGGGCCCGCGTTCAGCGCCTGCATGGCGTCGATCAGCACGATCTGGCGGTCGAGCCGCGTGATATGCTCGCGGAAGAACGGTTTCACCACATGCGTCTTGTAGGCCTCGTAGCGCCGCTCCATCATCGCTTGCAGCGAACCGGGGCGGGGCCGCCGCTCGGCCAGTGCCGGCAACGGCGCGAAGGTCAGCGCGGGCGAGCCGTCGAGGTCGCCGGGCATCAGGAAACGCCCGGGCGGCAAGGTCGACAGCGCCCGCTCGTCGAGCTTGCACGCCTTGAGATAGGCCGAAAAGCCCTCGGCAAGCCGGCGCGCGGTCATCTCGTCGGCATCGGCGTTGGGATCGATCGCAGCGGCGAGCGTCCGCCAGCCCTCGGAAAGATCGGCGCGCACGGGGAGCGCCGCCATCTCCATCGCCTCGCGCGAGAAATCGGCGAAGGATTTGCCGAGCAGCGGCAGGTCAAGCAGCCATTCGCCCGGGTAGTCGACGATGTCGAGCGACAATTTTCCAGCCGAAAACATGCGGTTCCAGCCGGAAGCTGATTCGTATTCGATGGTCAGCCGCAGCTCGGAAATGGCGCGAGTCGAATCCGGCCAGACACGGTCGTTGACCAGTGCCGCCACATGATCCTCGTACTGGAAGCGGGGCACGGCGTCGTCAGGCTGCTCCTCGAGAAAGGCGCGCGCGATGCGCCCCGATTTCTGTGCCTCGAACAGCGGCAGGCGGCCGCCATGGATCAGGTTGTGGACAAGCGCGGAGATGAACACCGTCTTGCCGGCGCGGGAAAGGCCGGTGACCCCCAGCCTGAGCGACGGCGAAAACAGCCCGGCGGCGCGCCCTGAAAGCGTGTCGAGAGCGATCTTCGCCTCGTCGGTGAAAGTGGTCAGCGATGATGCCAAAACATGCTCTCTGAGGGCCCGTCGGTTCCCGATATAGGCACTCAGGCTGCGGTTTGGAATGGCGCCGCCAATTTGGGTCTCAGAGGTCGGCCGGGGTCAGAAAGGCCTCGAGATAGCCGCTGCCCTGCTCGGCATGGGCAAGACTGCCGGGGAAGCGGACGACTGCGAGGCCAGATGTCGGGAAACCATGGTTCATTATGCCACGCGCGGCCTCCTCGCCGTCGCCCGAGACCGCCATGGCGAGATCCTCCGTCATCGGATTGTGGCCGATGACCAGCAGCGAGCCCACCCCGCCATTGTCGCGGATGATGCCGAGATAGCCGGCGGCGTCCTCGCTGTAGAGCGTGTCGAAGAACAGCACCCGGCCGGTATCGGTCTGGCCGGCCAGTCCCTCCAGGGTCTGGCGAGCCCGTTTTGCGTTGGAGCAAAGGGTCAGGTCGGGCACGTAGTTGCGGCTGCGCATGGCTGCCCCGATCGCCTCGGCATCGGCGATGCCGGAGGCATCGAGCGGACGATCGAAGTCGCGGACGCCGGGCAGCGCCCATCCGGCCTTGGCATGTCTCAACAGGTAGAGTTTGCTCACCGCTCCCCCAAAATGCCTGGTTGGCACAATGGGATTAGCCACGAGAAAGCCATGGCGCACAATGGCCAATAGCCTTCAACCACAACGAATCATGGATGAATTCGATTTCCGCTCGCAAGCATAACGATATCATGGACAGCTGTGGGTCCGATATTACATTTGCGTGAAACGGTCGCCGATTGCGCTTGTGCACGCTTCTCTGCGCGAATATATAGGCGCCAAATTTGGGGTTGTTGGGTGAGTCGAATGAACGACATCGTTACCGCCGATTACGTACCCTCTGAAGACGAGCCGTTCATGAACGAACGGCAGAAATCTTACTTTCGAATGAAGCTCGTCGCCTGGAAGAACGACATTTTGCGCGAAGCGCGCGAAACCCTCGAAATCCTGCAGCAAGAAAACGCCAACCATCCCGACCTCGCCGACCGCGCCTCCTCGGAAACCGACCGAGCAATTGAACTCCGCGCCCGCGATCGTCAGCGCAAGCTCATCTCGAAAATCGATTCCGCGCTCCAGCGCATCGACGAAGGCACTTACGGCTATTGCGAGGAGACTGGCGAGCCGATTGCGCTGAAGCGGCTCGATGCGCGTCCGATCGCGACACTGTCGATCGAGGCGCAGGAGCGCCACGAGCGCCGGGAGAAGGTCTATCGCGACGACTGACGCGCTGGGATAATCACCCAGGGGTTCAGAAAATGGCCGGGCGACCGGCCATTTTTGTGCCCGCGTGGCGTTGCATCCTCGGTTGCGCAAGCGATGTCGCCGGATTTCGGCCTTGCTGGGGCAGGCAAATCCAGGAACAGGCGTGAAACGGTTTTCCGTCCGGAATCGTGTCGAAACAAGCAGATGGCGCGTTCTGCGTCTTCGCGAAACGACGCGCCGTTCTAGCGCTTCTGGCTGGCGAGTTCGCCGAGCAGCTTCGTCATTTCATCGTCGAGCGACGGCGGCGCCTTGGCGGCCGGTTTGCTCGCATGCGATTCATCGAGCGAAACCTCGAGCTCCTGAATCAGCGTATCGTCGATGGAGGTTGGCTTCGCCGGCGGTGGGGCATGCCGGACGGCATTGGTGTTCGCCGATCCATAGGCTGGCAGCGGCGTGATGTTGCTCGCCTGGTAGCTCGGAGCGGCTGGCTTCGGCGCCGGTGACGGCGCGGCTT
>NZ_RZOF01000471.1:0-3761 GCF_003998955.1 Mesorhizobium sp. M4B.F.Ca.ET.017.02.2.1
AGGCGTATGACGCTTGTCCGCTGCAGCGCCGCGCCAACCAATCCGCTTGGCGCTGCAGCGGACTCATAGGGGGAGAACTGTTACCTATGTATCCGGTCCATTCTGTTACCCATCTATCGGCTGGACAGCTGTCATCGGCGGTTTTGCCAATCGCCAGCGGGATGAGCAGACTACTCGTGCGAAATGATCTCCTCGCCGTCGACGACGAGTCTGAGGCCAAGATCGCCGGCCCGGCGGCGGGCAAGGAAGCGCGGACGGCGCATGGTCGAGACACGGCCCTTGCGGCGCTCCTGCGGCGGCAGCGCCTTGATGGCGGCGCCGAGCGATTCCTCCAGCGTGCGGGCAACGCCATCGGCCTCGATCAGGAGCATCGGCAGGCGATAGGCGTCGGCCCAGGCGCGCCAGTCGGCGGCGACGTCGTCGAGGTCGTCTGCCACCAGCAGCGGCACCGACAGCATCGGATCATTGTGCAGGAGTTCGAGCGTCACCGTGACGTTGCCTTCGGGATCCTCCATGGCGCGGGCGGCGACGCCGCGAAACGCCTTGGCAGGCAGTGCGATGATCGCCGGCACGCCGCTCATCTCCAGCATGCGGCGAATGACTGCGCCACGCTGGTCGATGGTGAAGGTAACATCGCCATAGTCGTCGCGTGTCGCATAGCTCACCATCTGCGGCAGGCGGAATGGGTCGAGACGCATGTTGCGCCCTGCCCAGACTGGCTTCAGTCCAGTGTTCATCGAGTGCCTTCCTGTCTCTCCTGAGGGCCGTTTACCGGTTCTCTCCGGGCCAGTTTTTTCCGGCCTCGCTTATGGCGAAACATTAGCGCTGGCTTCTTACCGCCGCGCTTAAGAAAGTCGGTTAAATTTTGCTGATCTGAGCCGATGGTTATCGGAATGCAACCATCCACAACATGTTGGAAGGATCAGATAACCTTACCGGGATTCATAATGCCGGCGGGGTCGATGGCCGCCTTCACCCGGCGCATCAGATCGATCGCCATCGGCGGCGCGGTGGCGATCAGCTCGTCGCGTTTCAGCTGGCCGATGCCGTGCTCGGCCGAGATCGAGCCGTGGAAGGAGCGCACGACATCGTGAACGGCCTTGTTCATGGGATGGTAGAGGTCGAGGAACACGGCGTCCTGCCAATCCACTGGGCGGGAGATGTTGTAGTGGAGATTGCCGTCGCCCATATGGCCGAAGCAGACCACGCGCGCGCCGGGACAGACGGTCTCCACCACGCCGGCCGCCTTGTCGATGAATTCGGGGATCGCGGCGATCGGCACCGAGATGTCGTGCTTGATCGAGGCGCCCTCGGGCTTCTGGCACTCGGGCAACGTCTCGCGGAAGTTCCAGAAGGCATCGCCCTGGGCAAGGCTTGCGGCGACCACCGCATCGCCGACGATGCCCTGCTCGAGCCCGGCCGACAGTATCTCCTCGATCAGCGCCTTGCCGTCCTCCTCGGAACGGCCGGACGAGACCTGCATCAGCACATACCAGGGCCAGTCGTCGGCCAGCGGTCGCGAGATGCCCTGTCCGTGCTTCAGCGTGAAGTCGTAGGGCCTTTTGCCGATCAGTTCGAAAGCGGTGAGCGAAGCGCCGGCCCGGTCCATCGCCAGTGTGAACAGCGAAAGCGCGTCTTTCGGGGACGACGGAAGGCCGGCAAAAGCGACCTCCCTGCCCTTCGGCTTCGGAAACAATTTCAGCACGGCGGCGGTGATGACGCCGAGCGTGCCTTCGGCGCCGACGAACAGGTTCTTCAGATCGTAGCCGGTGTTGTCCTTCTTCAGCTTGCGCAGATCGTCGAACACCTCGCCGGTCGGCAACACGACTTCGACGCCGAGGCAAAGCTCGCGCGCATTGCCATAGGCGAGCACGCCGGTGCCGCCCGCATTGGACGAGAGGTTGCCGCCGATCTGGCAGGAGCCCTGCGCGGCAAGCGACAGCGGAAACAGCCGGCCGGCGGCGTCGGCCGCTTCCTGCAGGGTCTGCAGGATGACGCCGGCCTCGACGGTGACGGTGTTGGAGAGCACGTCGATCTCGCGGATGCGGTTCAGCCGCGACAGTGAAAGCACGATGTCGTGGCCGGACTTGTCCGGCACCTGGGCGCCGACCAGTCCGGTGTTGCCGCTCTGCGGCACGACGGGCGTTTTGGTCTCGGTCGCCAGCCGCATGATGCGGCTCACCTCCTCGACGCTGCCCGGCCTCAGCACCAGCGACGTCCTGCCGTGCCACAGGCCGCGCCTTTCGCTGATGTAGGGCGCGATCTCCGCCTCGCCGCGCAGCGCGTATTGCTCGCCGACGATGGCCGCGAAACGGTCGATGATGGCGGAGTCGAGCTCGAAGGGGTGGTCGTCGGTCTGATCGTTCATGGGGCCAGAACCTATGGCGCTCAGCCGGTCTTGTCACGCGGCGCTGCGGCGCGCGACAGCCGGTCGTTTATCGCCTCGCCCAGTCCGTCGAAGGGGATCGGCTCGACAGCGATGGTCGCAGCGCCGCTGCGGTCGAGGTCCTGCATGTAGGCGAAGAGGTTCGCCGCCGCCTCGCGCAGGTCGCCGGTCTCGGAGAGGTTGCGCAGCGCGGCGGCATCCTGCCAGCCTTCGGCGCGACTGCCGCCGAAGGCGAGCAGCGCCTCGCCGCTGGCGATCTGTCGGGCATTGAGCCGCATCGCGGCGCCCGGCGCGTAATGCGAGGCGAGCATGCCGGGCGCCTCGATGCCGGCGGCCGCGCCGCGCAGCAGCGGCTTGCCGGCGACGGCCTCGATTTCGGCAGCGGCGATACCGCCTGGCCGCAGCAGCCGCACGCTCTCGCCCTCGACCTTGACGATGGTCGATTCCAGGCCGACCGGCGTCGCGCCACCATCGACCACCAGCCTGATCCTGTCGCCGAGATCGGCCGCCACGGCCTCGGCGGTGGTGGCGCTGATCCTGCCGGACGAATTGGCGCTTGGCGCGGCGAGCGGATGACCGAGCCTGGCGATCAACTCGCCGCCGAAGCCCCTCGGCATGCGCAGCGCAATGGTGTCGAGCCCGGCCGTGACCAGCGGATGAATGCCGTTGCCGGGGCGCTGCGGCAACACCAGTGTCAACGGCCCCGGCCAGAAGGCCCCGGCCAGCTTCCTCGACAGCGGATCGAAGACCGCTATCCGCTCGGCCATGGCGAGATCGGCGACATGGGCAATCAGCGGATTGAAGCGCGGCCGGCCCTTGGCCTCGAAGATGCGGGCAACACCGATGCCATTGGTGGCGTCGCCGGCCAGCCCATAGACGGTCTCGGTCGGAATGGCGACGACATCGCCGCCTTCGAGCAGCGCCAGAGCCCGCTTCATCGCCTTGCCGGCGGCAAGTATCTCAGCCACTTGTCGTCACCTCTATAAGATGCGGGGCTGCGTAATACGGCGACGCCCGGGGGGCAAGTGCGGGCGTTGGCGAATTATCAATCCCTAAAATGCTATGTTTCCGCGCAAGCAGGCATCAATCCCGCGGGAATATGGTGCCGGTCTGTTGGGCCAGGGGAAGTAACATGGTGTCGATGCGTATCCTTGCAGCGCTTGGCGTCGGCCTGTCGGCGATCACCGGCAGTGCGCAGGCCTCGTCCATTGTCGCGCTCGGCGCGTCGACCGCGACGCCGTCCATCATCAGGCTCGGCGCGGCGGACCCGATGAAGATCGGCTCGACGCCGTCGGTGGTGGCGCTCGGCGAGCCGGCACCCGACGTCACCGACGAGAAAGTGGCGGCGATCCCCGAGAAGCCCACGCATCATGGC
>NZ_RZOF01000472.1:0-3757 GCF_003998955.1 Mesorhizobium sp. M4B.F.Ca.ET.017.02.2.1
CGGGATGGCTTGAGCGCTGGGCGCTCTTCGAAGGCGCCCTGACCCGCGATTTCACGCGGCAGCGGCTGATGATCGAGGCGGCGCCGGTGGTCCCCTTGCGGGATCTTGGCGAGATGCAGCGCCTGTTTGACAGGCTGCATGCCGAACTGTCGCAGGATAGCGTGCTCAGCCGGTCGGAAGCCGCCGCGACCGTGCACCAGATCGTCGTGCGGGCCGCCCGGCAAGCGGCCGGCTGGAGCGGCCGGGAGCCAGATCGCCAGGGCGCGGCCGACTTCCAGCATGTGATCGACGAATTGCGCAAGCGCGCGGTCGGGCAAATCGACCTCGACGCCTTCGCCGCGGAATTCGGCGTCTCGCCGGCGACGCTGCGCCGCAAGGCCGCGCGGCTCACCGGCATGTCGCCCAAGGCATTTCAACTGCGCATCCGGCTCGATCTTGCCAAGCAAATGCTGGCCGCCTCCGATTCACCCATCGAATCAATCGCAGCCGCGGTTGGTTTCCACGACGCGTTTTATTTTTCCCGGCTGTTCCGGGATCGCGAAAATTGCTCCCCAAGCGAGTTCCGCGGCCGCCACAGGCGGAAGTGAGCGCCGAGAACCGACGCGTCAATCGACGAGATGAACCGACTTTTTCAGGGAGGGCCGTGTCCGGATTGCGTGCACGGCCTCACTTCCGCGAAATGCGCCTTCGCATAAGTTCTTGAATCATATAAGCTTGTGCTTGGGCAGGGACATCAGGAGGGGCTTTGGCACTTGTTGCCGGAAACACGACGCGTCTATGGACGCTCGTCGCGAAGGAGTTCTGGCGCAAGACGCGCCGGCGTTTGCGCGCCGGTCCGGTCTATCGCTGGCGCTATTCCGGCCGCACGCCCGAACGCGTCCTGATCGCGCCGCCTGACCTGAGACTCGCCGATCCGCAGATCGCGCTTGAAATCTACTATGGCCGCTATCCGCTGTCCGGGCATCTGGTCGAGACCGGCGGCAAGTCCCCCTTCCAGATCGAGGTGACCAATCGCGGCTGGCAAAAGACGTTGCACGGCTTTCGCTGGCTGCGCCATATGCGCGCGGCCGGCACCGAGCTTGCCGCCGCCAATGCCCGCGCCCTTGTCTCCGACTGGATCGCCATCCACGGCAACCAGATTTCCGGCATCGCCTGGGAGCCCGGCACCACCGCAAAGCGGGTGATTGCCTGGCTGCAGCATTCCTCCGTCGTGCTGCAGGGCGCCGAATTCCCCTTTTACCGCGCCTTCCTCAAATCGCTGGCCGTGCAGATCCGTTATCTCCGCTCGATGGCGCGGGCGATGCCCGAGGGCAAGGACAGGCTGCGCGCCCGTATCGCGCTCGCCTTCGCCGCTCTGTCGCTGCCGGCGCCGGCATCGGCGTTGCGCGGCGCCACCCGCAACCTCGCCGAGGAGCTCGACCGCCAGATCCTTCCCGACGGCGGCCATATCTCGCGCAACCCGATGACGGTGCTCGAGCTTCTTGCTGACCTTTTGCCGCTGCGCCAGACCTATGCCAACCAGGCCGAGACGCCGCCGCCGGCCTTGATGGGCGCCATCGACCGCATGCTGCCGGCATTGCGCTTCTTTCGCCATCAGGACGGCAGCCTCGCCCGCTTCAACGGCATGGGCGCGACCATTCATGACCGCATCGCCACCATCCTGCGCCACGACGACACCGTCGGCGCGCCGCTGCTGCACGCGCCGCATTCCGGCTATGAACGGCTGTCGATGGGCGGCGTCACCGTCATAGCCGATACCGGCCTGCCGCCGCCGGTCGACGTCTCCAACGCCGCGCATGCCGGCTGCCTCGCCTTCGAGATGTCCTCCGGCCGCCAGCACTACATCGTCAATGCCGGCATCGACACCTATGGCGCCGCCGAGTTCCGGCCGCTGGCCCGCGCCACCGCGGCGCATTCGACCGCCACCATCAACGACACGTCCTCGGCGCGCTTCAGCCACTCGCTGCGCGTCAACGACCTGCTCGGCTCGCCCTTGATCGGCGGCCCGCAGCATGTGCCCTGCAAGCGCACCGATCAGAAGGGCAGCCAGGGTTTCCTTGCCCGTCACGATGGCTATGCGCAGCGCTTCGGCTTTCTGCACGAGCGCGAACTGACGATGTCGACCAATGGCAATGTGCTGGCGGGCCGGGACCGCTT
Source organism: Mesorhizobium sp. M4B.F.Ca.ET.017.02.2.1 (assembly GCF_003998955.1). Taxonomy (NCBI): domain Bacteria; kingdom Pseudomonadati; phylum Pseudomonadota; class Alphaproteobacteria; order Hyphomicrobiales; family Phyllobacteriaceae; genus Mesorhizobium; species Mesorhizobium sp. M4B.F.Ca.ET.017.02.2.1. The sequence goes on from NZ_RZOF01000472.1 coordinate 2,158, forward strand.
CCTGCGCCCCGGGGGAGCCGCGATCCGCAACAATGGCCGCGACTTCGTCACCGTCCGCTTCCACGTCCACCCCGACATCAACCTGCTGCAGGACGAGCATGACCGGCTGGTGCTCGCCGCCGACCAGGGCGACACCTGGGTGTTCACCTGCACCGAGGTGGTGCCCGAGGTGGAGGAATCGATCTATTTCGCCGGGCTCGGCGGCCCGCGCCGCAGCCGCCAGATCGTGGTTGCCTTCAAGGCCTCTGAGCTATCGGAGGTCCACTGGCAGCTGACGCGTACGACCATCGCCGGCTACCCGGAAAACAGCTGACGGCGCGCAACAGCGTGCGATGCCAACCGCGCGGCGCTTGATTTCCTGACCTCATATGCTACGGCGCGGGCTTCTTCCAATCCAGCCTTGAAAGGCCGCCAGCCCATGGCCGTCGCCGCCAAGAACATTCCCGCGCCCGACCTGGTTCCCGTGCGCCGCGCGCTGCTGTCCGTCTTCGACAAGACCGGCCTGATCGACTTCGCCAGGGCGCTCGCCGCCGCCGGCGTCGAGCTGGTCTCGACCGGCGGCACCGCGAAAGCGATCGCCGATGCCGGCATGGCGGTGCGCGACGTCTCCGAACTGACGGGCTTTCCCGAGATCATGGACGGCCGCGTCAAGACGCTGCACCCCTCGGTGCATGGCGCGCTGCTCGGCGTGCGCGACGATCCCGAGCATGCCAAGGCGATGCACGACCATCACATCGAGCCGATCGACCTCGTCGTCTGCAACCTCTATCCGTTCGAGGAGGTGCGCCGCTCCGGCGCCGGCTACGCCTCGATCGTCGAGAACATCGACATCGGCGGACCGGCGATGATCCGCGCCTCGGCCAAGAACCACGCCTATGTCGCCATCGTCACCGATCCCGAGGACTATGCGGCGGTGCTCAACGCGCTGGAGATGAACATCGGCTCGCTGTCGCTGGATTTCCGCAAGAAGCTGGCGGCCAAGGCCTTCGCCCGCACCGCCAGCTACGACGCGGCGATCTCCGGCTGGTTCGCCGAAGCGCTGGACATCGAGCATCCGACCTGGCGCGCCTTCGGCGGCCATCTCGATCAGGTGATGCGCTACGGCGAGAACCCGCACCAGAGCGCCGGCTTCTACCCCAACGGCGACAAGCGGCCGGGTGTCGCCACCGCGCGCCAGCTGCAGGGCAAGCAGCTCTCCTACAACAACATCAACGACACCGACGCCGCCTTCGAGCTAGTCGGCGAGTTCGATCCGACCCGCGCCGCGGCCGTCGCCATCATCAAGCACGCCAATCCCTGCGGCGTCGCCGAAGGGACCTCGCTGAAGGCGGCCTACGCCAAGGCGCTCGCCTGCGATCCGGTCTCGGCTTTCGGCGGCATCGTCGCCATGAACCGCACCCTCGACGCCGAAGCGGCCGAGGAGATCGTCAAGACCTTCACCGAGGTCATCATCGCGCCCGACGCTTCCGAGCAAGCGACCGCGATCGTCGCCGCCAAGAAGAACCTGCGCCTTCTGGTCACCGGCGGCTTGCCCGATCCGCGCGCCGCCGGCACATTAGCGAAATCGGTCGCCGGCGGGCTGCTCGTCCAGGGCCGCGAC
>NZ_RZOF01000473.1:0-3745 GCF_003998955.1 Mesorhizobium sp. M4B.F.Ca.ET.017.02.2.1
GGGATCGTGACGGTAGCTGTTGCCAACTGTATTCCGCCCCTCCCCCAACGCTGTCGAATCCGCCTATAATCTCCGGATGCCCATCCGCCAGCTTTCCGAAACGATGATCAACCAGATCGCCGCCGGCGAGGTCATCGAGCGTCCGGCGAGCGTGGTGAAGGAACTGGTCGAGAACGCGCTCGATGCAGGTGCTACGCGCGTCGAGATCGTCACCGCGGGCGGCGGCCTGAACCTGATCCGCGTCACCGACGACGGCTCCGGCATCCCGGAGCGGGAACTGGCGCTGGCAATCGCACGCCACTGCACTTCCAAGCTTTCAGACGACATCCTCGACATCCGCTCACTCGGCTTCCGCGGCGAGGCGCTGCCCTCGATCGGCTCGGTGGCGCGGCTGTCGATCCGCTCGCGCACGGCCGCAGGCGACAGCGCGGCCGAGATCGGCATCGAGGGCGGCCGGGTCTCGGCGGTGAAGCCGGCGGCGGCCAACCGCGGCACCACGGTCGAGGTGCGCGACCTGTTCTTCGCCACGCCCGCACGGCTCAAATTCATGAAGGGCGAGCGGGCCGAAAGCTCGGCGACCAGCGACGTGGTGAAGCGCATCGCCATCGCCTTCCCCGGCGTGCGCTTCACGCTTGCCGGCACCGACCGCTCGACGCTGGAATTGCCGGCGACCGGCGACGATCCGGAGGGCCGGCTGCAACGCGTGGCGCAAGTGATGGGCGCCGAGTTCCCCGACAATGCCATCCCCATCGATGCCACGCGCGATGGCGTGCATCTTGCCGGCCACGTCTCCATTCCATCCTTCACGCGGGCGAACGCGCTGCAGCAATATGCCTATGTCAACGGAAGGCCGGTGCGCGACAAGCTGATCGCCGGCGCAATCCGCGGCGCCTTCGCCGACGTGCTGCCGCGCGACCGCCATGCGGTGACCGTGCTGTTCCTTTCGCTCGATCCGGCGACCGTCGACGTCAATGTCCATCCGGCCAAGGCCGATGTGCGTTTTCGCGATCCGGGCCTGGTGCGTGGGCTGATCGTCGGCGCCATCCGCGAGGCGCTGGCTGGCGCCGGCATCCGCGCCGCGACCACGGGCGCCGCCGGCATGATGGCGGCGTTCCGGCCGAGCGCCGCTCCCTTCGGCCATGGCGGGCCGGCCAATGGCCACCGCAGCTACGAGGCGGCCTACCGCGCGTCGGGTTTCGCCGGCTTCGAGCATTCGCCGCAGCGGCCGCTCGACATGGGATATGGCGACGCCCAGCAGCAAAGAGCCGGCTTCGGTGAACCCGACCAGGCGGCGTTCGATGCCGGGCCGCTTCACAGCGCCGACGCGCGCGCCAGCCAGGACGAGCCGGCCGTGACGTTGCTCGGCACGGCGCTGGGCGCGGCGCGGGCGCAGGTACACGAGAACTATATCGTCGCCCAGACCAGGGATTCGCTGGTCATCGTCGACCAGCACGCCGCGCATGAGCGGCTGGTCTACGAGGCCCTGAAGAACGCGCTGCACTCGCGTGCGGTGCCCTCGCAGATGCTTTTGCTGCCGGAGATCGTCGACTTGGCCGAAGAAGACGCCGAGCGGCTGGCCATGCATTCCGAGACGCTGGCCAGATTCGGCCTCGGCCTTGAGCGCTTCGGCCCGGGCGCGGTGGCGGTGCGCGAGACGCCGTCGATGCTCGGCGAAACCAATGTGCAGCAACTGGTGCGCGACCTCGCCGACGAGATCGCCGACAACGACACGGTCGAGACACTGAAGGAGCGGCTGCACCACATCGCGGCGACCATGGCCTGCCATGGCTCGGTGCGTTCGGGGCGGCTGCTGAAGCCCGAAGAGATGAACGCGCTGTTGCGCCAGATGGAGGCGACGCCCGGTTCCGGCACCTGCAACCACGGCCGCCCGACCTATATCGAGCTGAAGCTCGGCGACATCGAGCGGCTGTTCGGGCGGCGGTAGGATCGTACGACGCAGCCCCCGCCCCGCTGCTTCGCGGCGACCCTCCCCACAAGGAGGAGGTAAGCGCGGTGCCCTACCTCCCCCTTGCCGGGAGGTCGGATCGAAGGTCCGGGTGGGGGACATGAAAAGAGCCGCTCGATGCGGCTCTTTTCCTGACTCGGGAATGCTAGATCCCTGACTTACCGCTTCAAATTCACCACGATGACGCCGCCTAGCGCCAGCGCGCCGCCGAGGATGCCGAGCAGCGTCGGCACTTCGCCCAGCCAGAAGAAGCCGATCAGGGCGGACATCGGCGAGACCAGATAGAGGAAGTTCGAGGCACGCGCAGCCGGCAGGCGCGACAGCGCGGTCGCCCAGGCGGCGTAGGCGATCAGGCTGGGCACGATGCCGAGGTAGATGACGGCGCCGAGACCGGCTGTGTCGGCAACTGCCGCCTGCGAGATCGCTTCCGGCAGGAAGGGCGCTAGGCAGAGCGCGCCGAGCACCATGTTGGAGGCGGCGATGGTCAGCGGATGATGGCGGGCAAAGAGCGGCTTCTGGACGATGGTGTTGACGGCCGAGCAGAGCGCGGAACCCAGCACCAAGAGGGCACCGGTGTTGAAGTGCAGCCCCTGCCCGTCGGCCATGGCGATGATGCCGATGCCGGCGAACGAGATCAGCGTGCCGAGCCAGGCCATGCCCGAAAAGCGCTCGCCGAGCAGCGCCATCGCCATGATGGCGGTGAAGATAGGGCTGACGTTGATGATGAAGCCGGCGGCGCCCGCCGACACGGTCAGCTCGCCGAAATTGAGCATCGCCGTGTAAAGCGCGACGAAGATGGCGCCGCCGAAGCCGAAGCGCCACAACTCGTCGACCTTGGGCAGCGCCGGGCGCTTGACGGCCAGGAAGATCGCCGCCGGCACGGCGGCGATGGCAAAACGCAGCGCGCCGAGCTCCAGCGGCTGGAAGGCCTCGAGGCCTGCACGGATCGCCGGGAAGGCGGAGGCCCAGCCGACCACTGTGAGCGCGACCGCGATGGCCGCCGTGGTGTCCATTCGCTGTGTCTGATTCAACGTACCGGCATAGGCGGTCATCGCTATATCCTCGTTGCTTGGCTCCATGGGGCTAGAAGACCGCATCAACCGTGGATTGACAAACGACCAATTCGAGGGTCACCTGTGAGCATGGATCACAGCTCGAACCAGTTACTCCCGTTGGAGACCTTGCGCGCTTTCGATGCGGCGGCGCGAACGGGGAGCTTTTCGGCGGCGGCCGAGAGGCTGAACCTCACCCACGGCGCCATCAGCCGGCAGATCGCCAAGCTGGAGGACTGGCTGGGGCTGAAAGTGTTCGAGCGCAACGCGCGCGGCGTGACGCTGACCAATGAGGGCAACCGCCTGCATCTGAGAACCACCGAGGCCTTCGCGCTGATCTCGGTCAATTCCGACCGCTGGGTGGAGCCGCGCGGCACCGCGGTGGTGCGGCTGGCCTCGATCCCCTCGGTCAGCGGCCTGTGGCTGATGCCGCGCATGGCGGCGCTCGAGAACAGCCCGACCCGGCTGCGCATCGTGCTCGATGTCGACAACCGCCAGGCGGACCTCGCCGACGAAGGCATCGACCTTTCGGTGCGTTGCGGGCGCGGTCGCATTCCCGGTCGCGTCTCGGTGCAGCTGTTCGAGGAGTACATCTTCCCGATCGCTTCGCCGGAACTGGCGGGGGAAATAGGGCACGGCGACCCTGCCCGGCTGCTCAAGTTCCCGCTGATCAACGATTCCGACGCATCCGCCTGGCGCGCCTGGCTCGCGGCGCAGGATATCGACT
>NZ_RZOF01000474.1:0-3718 GCF_003998955.1 Mesorhizobium sp. M4B.F.Ca.ET.017.02.2.1
GCCGCGTCGCGAAAGCCATCACGCTTGTGCGACTGACAAAGCCCAATGCTCATAAAGCCGGATCAGGTCCGGCCGGTGTGTGGCGTAGGTGCAGTATGACGATGTGAGCCGCTACACCGTGCGCGTCGTAGCCGATTGCGCGGGCTTCCGGTCTCGCGCCGGCCCAACTGCGGCCGCTTTCGAATGGCTTTGCGTGGAAGGTTCCCAGTCTGTCCATAGGCTCGGAAGAAGTCGGACAGTTGACATGGCCGGTCAGTTGCAACTCCCTTTCCCAGCACTCCACTGCCCGGTAGAGCGCATGAAAGTTCTCCTTTCGGGCAGTTCTTAAGACGCTCGCCACGCCATGAGGCAGTGGGGCATCGGTGTGCGTCAGGTGCTTCTGCCCATGCAGGATTCCACAACATTGATGAAATCGTTTGTTTCGATGAAAGGCATCCACACTTTGGATAGTTGACCACGCGTTTCAAAGATCGTGAACTACATCTCGTCGTTGTGCTCGACGCACTTCCGACAAGTAACCTCACGGGCGCGGCATGCAGGATCCGAGCCCAGCCGGTCATGAGTGCGGCCTTGCCGGGTCGGGCGATAGGCAGTCATGCCCTTCCTGCGGGTCAAGCACTCCGAAAAAACATTTCCCCCATAAATGCTAGATCTTCCGCTGCCTTTTCGCGTCACAGGCCGTCAAACGTCCGGCCGTTCACAACAGTGATCCGGCAAGTGTTTGGCTGCGCGAGACGATGCTGCAGGGAGTCGTCCTGCATGGCACTTCGCTATGATGCTGCGGTGCCGTCTAACGGCGCCTCGTGTTTGAACACACTGAACGGCCACCGCGATCAAAATCGATGGTTCGAGGACCGTTGATCATCACCCCGCCAGCCTCGATCTTGTTTGCCGCCACGAGAGCGACACAGAGACTGCTGGTGAAGATGCCCGCCTGCCCGCTATGTTCGGGATGGTTGACCATCCCGGATGGACCCATCGAGGGTGTCAAGGCGAGCATGAGCACAGGCGCGAACAGTTCACGGGCAGGCGCGACGGTGGCCGCAAAGCAACGTCGCGCCAGCATGCGATCTCAGCAGGATCGGCACCATCCTGTCAGGGAGCAATGCGAGTGGCTGGCTTAGCCGCTGCGACGCTGCCCGGCATCGATGACGAGGACCTGGCGCCGTGCGAGGAGCAAGAGTAGACGGATAGTATGCGCGGGAGTGGCGACCGACCACCTTGTTTCTAAGGCAGACTGAAAGCGGCTCTTACCGGGCGGCTACGCTGTTTCAGAGACTGGGGCGTCGTGCACATCCAGCCGATACTCTTTGTTGCGGATTGCGAACCGATTGCATTGCCGCAGTTACTGGCATCATGTTAACGCGTCGGACGGCGACATTGGCGAGCACGGTTTTGTGGCCGCAGTTGACAAAGCCCATAAGTTCTAGATGCTGCGTGCTAGAATAGATGTTTGAAATCGCAGGGAGTTTCTGATGTCCAACCTTAAGGAAACTGAGGCAACCCAGGCAGCAGGCGAGGTGCCCGTGAAGGAACAGACACCCGATACAAAGGCGCCGAAGACGCGGAAGCGGACCGCGCAGCGCGCAGGTGCTATACGAACCAGAGCCGCCAGCTCGGCTCTTCAGGCGTCTTCATCTAAAGCGATCGCTTCGCCTACAGTCCGGGCAGCGCGGAGAAATTACTCTGAGAACGAGCGTGCCCAGAAGCTCGGCGAGATCGAGAAGCAGATCGGACGGGGAGAGAGTATCAAGGCAGCCGTTCAGAACGCTGGAATATCGGAACAGACGTACTATCACTGGAAAAGGGCTGCTGGGCAGACAACACAGAGCGATGAGCTCAAGGATCTTGTGAAGCTTGAAGAAGAGAACGCCCGTCTGAAGAAGCTCCTCGCTGACCGGCTCCGGAAAGAAAACGCCGAGCTCAGGAAAAAGCTCGGGCTTGCTTGAGCCCTTTGCCGCCATAGGCAAAAAGCCCGAGGGGCGGCTGACCTGAGCTCCAAGGTGACCTTCCTTTCTTCCTGTGACACAGCGAACAGCGTCGCGCCCAGCAGCCGATACTGGCGCAACGAGCTGTTTCGACCTGAGACCGGGCAGCCGGCAACTGAAGACGTTCTTGACGAACGCGCCCAGCCGCTCCCGCCGCCAGTGGTGATCGAGCTGGACGTCGCCGGCAAGGTGCGGCTGCGGATTCCACTGACCACGCCGCCAACACTGGCAGCGGCGATGGTGAAGGCGCGGGGCGTTTCATGATCCCGGTCCCGAGCCAGGTGCGGATCTGGTTGGCGGTGGGCCGGACCGATATGCGTCGCGGAATGCAGCGTCTCGCTCTGCAGGTTCAGGAGACATTGGGCCGGGATCCGCATTTATGCGTCGGGCGAGATTATGTGGCGGAGCCGCCCTGACCCCTTCGGACCGGCCAAACCCAGCTTGCCTCCGCCACATAAACATTCAGATGGAGTTCAGCAGTTGCAGAACGGAGTCATTTGGTCGGAAACGCACGCCGTGATCGCCGGTGACGCCCGCCTTCTCGAGTCCATTGCGCATCATCTCTACATCCGCTGTGGCATAGCGGTGGGTCGTGGCGACCCGTGCATGCCCGAGCCAGGCTTGGATCGTCAAAAGGTCCACGCCGGACTGGAGAAGCTTCATGGCGAGGGAGTGCCGGAAGATGTGCGGCGATATGGGCTTGTCGGCCAAAGCCGGTCTGGTAGGCCCGGCGCTCGTTGCGGGCGCCGAGGAATATCGGTCGCGGCTCGTGATGGGCGATCCCGCGCTCGCTCAACAAGGATGTCAGCGCCCGCAGCCGGGTCCTTAGCAATGGGGACGACGCGGTCTCTACGCCCTTTGCCGCGCAGCAGCACTTGTGGGTGCGGCCGCTCCAACTGAAGGTCGTTTGCGTTGACGCCGGTGGCTTCGGAGGCCGGGCGCCGGTTCGTGCCAAGAAAGAGCAGAAAGGCTCGGTCGCGCCGACCACGGGGCGTCTTTGGATCTGGCGCCGCGATGAGGGTGTCCACTTCGGCCGTGGTGAGGTGGTACGTCACGTCAATGTGCGTCCGTTTAATGGGAATCGTCAGCACGCGTTGGGCGACGCCGAAGGATGCCGGGTCGGCGGCAGCGACGTGGCGGAAGAAAGATCGGATCGCGGCCAAGCGGGCGTTGCGCGTGGTGACGGAATTGTTCCGCTTCTCCTCGAGTTCGTCGAGAAAAGCGAGAACGAGATCTCGATCAGCTCTTCGAGCGCCAACGCCCCCGGCTTCTTCCGCAATCGGGCGGCGGCAAAGAGGATCAGCATGCGCAAGGCATCGCGATAGCTGGCCACGGTCGCGGGAGTCGCATTGCGCTGCTTCGTCAGGCGCCGGCGGAAATAGGACTCCAGGAGCGGCGCTAGGAGTAGGTGTTAACTCATGCTGCTCCTTGAGCGCGCCGCCATCGAGTGCCACCTCGGCTTGATCAATCAGATCAACGAGGCGTTGACGGTGGTCGAGGCGGATATCGCGGTGGTGCCCACTAGGATCCGACAATCCGTCGCCTGATGACGTTGCCTCCGTCACCGTGGGTGCGAACGTTGCCGCGGCAATCGGCAACATTCGGCGCTTCAGCGATCCACAGAGGCTTGTCGCCTACCTTGGCTTCTTCCGAGCGTGCGGCAGTCGGTGAGGGACCGGCCTATCATGGCCGCATCACGAAGCACGTCTCCTGAATCGAAACCTCTATCC
>NZ_RZOF01000475.1:0-3691 GCF_003998955.1 Mesorhizobium sp. M4B.F.Ca.ET.017.02.2.1
GCCGTCATGCATGCCGCTGCCGGCGACCTCGGCCGCATCGTGCGCGTGGTGAAACTGCTCGGCTTCGTCAACGCCACGCCGACCTTCAGCGACCATCCCAAGGTGGTCAATGGCTGCTCCGATCTTTTCGCCGACGTCTTTGATAAGATCGGCGGACATGCCCGCTCTGCGATCGGCGTCGGCTCGCTGCCGGGCAACATCACGGTCGAAATCGAGGCGGTGGTCGAAATCGCCGCCTGAAGTCTTTTCAATACGGGATTCCAGAAGATGACGATCTCCAACATGACAATCCGCGAACGGCTCGGCCTGCGCCCGATCATCAACGTCTCCGGCACGATGACGACGCTCGGCGCCTCGATCATCGTTCCGGAAGCGATCGCGGCGATGGCGGAGATCGCCTCGCAATGGGTGGAGATGGACGACCTGCAGCGCGCTGCCAGCACGGTCGTCGCGCGGCTGACGGGCGGCGAGGCCGGATTCATCACCGCCTGCTGCGCTTCAGGCATCACCATGGCGATCGCCGGCGCGATGACCGGCACCAACCTTCTGGCGATCGAGCGGCTGCCCGACGACACGGAAGGGCTGAAGTCCGAGGTCGTCATCCAGCTCGGCCACATCGTCAACTACGGCGCGCCGATCGACCAGTCGATCCGGCTGGCCGGCGCCAGGGTCGTGCCGGCGGGCACCGTCAGCGTCACGCAGGACTATCATGTACGCGAGGCGATCAACGAGCGCACGGCCGCCGCCCTCTACGTCGTCGCCCACCACACGGTGCAGTACGGCATGCTGTCGCTGGAGGAGTTCTGCGAGATCTGCCACGCCAAGGGCGTGCCGGTGATCGTCGACGCCGCCTCGGAATATGATCTGCGCAGCTTCCTCGCGCGCGGCGCCGACATCGTCGTCTATAGCGGCCACAAATTCCTCTCCGGCCCGACCAGCGGCATCGTCACCGGCCGCAAGGACCTGGTGCGCGCCGCCTATCTGCAGAACCGCGGCGTGGCGCGAGCCATGAAGGTCGGCAAGGAAAGCATCGCCGGCACGATGGCCGCGCTCGAAGCCTGGGAGAAGCGTGACCATGCCGGCATCCGCAAGCGCGAGGAAGCGGCGCTCAACCTGTGGAAGGACGCGCTGCAGGGCCTGCCCGGCATCGTCGCGCGCATCATCCCCGATCCGACCGCCAATCCGCTCGACCGCCTGCAGATATTCGTCGCGCCCGAAAGCCGCTTCACCGCCGCCGGCCTCGCCTCGGCGCTGGCCGCCGGCTCACCGCCGATCATCGTGCGCAACCACGAGGTCGAGCGCGGCCATTTCTTCCTCGATCCCTGCAATCTCCATCCCGGCGAGGCCGAGATCGTCGCCGAGCGCCTGCGCGCCGTGCTGGCGGCAAAGGAGCGTCCTGCGGATGCCATGAAGGTGGCGCGCAAGGATTCAGCCGGTGCCTTGCGCTGGCCGGACTAGCATTCCTGATCACGACAGTGTGAACGGCCGGGTTTTCGCCGGGCGGGAATAAACCGCCGGCATGACGGGTCTCCTCGACATACGCCGCTTCGGGCGTTGAGGAGACCGACATGACCCATCACCACGATGACGACGGCGGCGACGGCATCAGCCGCCGCCATGCGCTGGAATGCATGATCTGGGCCGGCACCGGCGTGCTGTGGACGATTTCGGGCGGCGTGCCCATATCGCTCAACCTGCTCGGGGCTGCTCAAGCCGCCGAGGCCATGGCCACCGGCTTCACCTTCCTGCAGATCTCCGACAGCCATATCGGCTTCGACAAAGCGGCCAATCCGCATGCCATCGACACGCTGAAGGAAGCGATGGGCAAGATCCAGGCGCTGCAGCAAAAGCCCGCCTTCATGATCCACACCGGCGACATCACCCATCTTTCCAAGGCGGCGCAGTTCGACAATGCCGCCCAGATCATCGGCGGCGCCGGCTTCGACGTTCACTATGTGCCTGGCGAACACGACCTGATCGACGAGGGCAACGGCCAGGCCTATCTCGAACGCTACGGCAAGGGCACGAAAGGCGCCGGCTGGTACTCGTTCGACCAGAACGGCGTGCATTTCGTGGCCCTCGTCAATGTCGTCAACTTGAAAGCCGGCGGGCTCGGCAATCTCGGCGCCGAGCAATTGGCTTGGTTGGCGGACGATTTGAAGGCCGTCAGCGCCTCGACGCCGGTCGTCGTCTTCGCCCATATTCCGCTGTGGGCGGTCTATCCAGAATGGGGCTGGGGCACCGAGGACGCGGCGCAAGCACTCGGCCTGCTCAAGCGCTTCGGCTCGGTCACCGTGCTCAACGGCCACATCCATCAGATCATGCAGAAGGTGGAAGGCAACGTCACCTTCCACACCGCGCGCTCGACCGCTTTTCCGCAGCCAGCGCCCGGCACCGCTGCCTCGCCCAGACCGATGACGGTGCCGGCCGGCCAGTTGCGCAGCCTGCTCGGCACCAGCCGGGTCATGGTCAAGCAAGGCGGCCAGGACCTCGCCATCATCGATTCGACACTGGCCAACGCCTGAACGGCAAAGGAACCCACCATGATCTGCATACGCCTTCCGGCCCGGCACATGGCCGCTATGCTGACCGCCTTCGCCCTGACCGCGGCGACCTCCCAGCCGCTCAGCGCGGCGGACGCGCCGATGGTCAAGATCGAGAACTTCGCCTTCACGCCGCCGGTGCTGACGATCAAGCCCGGCACCACTGTGACCTTCCGCAACGACGACGACATCCCGCATCTGGTCGTCGCCAACGATTCCTCCTTCCGCTCCAAGGCGCTTGACACCGGTGACACATATGAATTCACCTTCACCAAAGCAGGCGATTTTGCCTATTTCTGCGGGCTTCACCCGCACATGCAGGGCAGGATCACCGTCGCTCCCTGAAGGCGCGCGGCGGACCCAGCCCGGGGTGCCGGACAATGGTGCGGTGTTGAGCGAAAAGGCCCTGGCCGAGCGCTTCGGCGCGGTGGTGCTGCCCCATCTCGGCGACGCGCTTGCGCTCGCCCGCTGGCTGACCGGCAACGCCGCAGACGCCGAGGATGTGGTGCAGGAAGCCTGCCTCAAGGCGCATGCCGGCATTGCCGGCTACGCCGGCGGCAACGCCCGCGCCTGGCTGCTGACCATCGTGCGCAACACCGCCTACAGCTGGATGTCGCGCAAGCGGCCGCGCGGCACGATCGCCGTCGGCGACCTCGGCGATCTCGACGAGATGGCGGCGGCGCATGGCGCCGGCCTGCCGGATGACAATGGTCTCGAGGCGAGCCTCATCGCCAAGGCCGATACGGCGGCACTTGGGGCGGCGATAGCGGCACTGGCGCAGCCGTTCCGCGAGACGCTGGTGCTGCGCGACATCAATGGCCTGAGCTACCGCGAGATAGCGGCCATGCTCGGCGTGCCGATCGGCACCGTGATGTCGCGGCTGGCGCGCGCCCGCGGCCTGCTTGTGTCTGAACTGGGGAGAGCGCCATGACCGGACATGACGACGGACTGCCCAACGATCCGGAAGGTATCAGGCTGATGATCCATGCCCTGGTGGATGGCGAACTTGATGCGGCAGCGGCGTTGGCCGTGGAGCGGCGCATCGCCGCCGACCCGGCGCTTGCCGCCGAGCATGCCCGCATCGTCGCGTTGCAAGCGGCGGTCAGCCGCTTGCCGCGTCCCGATGTCAGCGATGCCTTTCGGGCCCG
>NZ_RZOF01000476.1:0-3645 GCF_003998955.1 Mesorhizobium sp. M4B.F.Ca.ET.017.02.2.1
GCCGGTTTGGCACGCCTCTATGGGGCGACCGCCTTGGCATGTCTGTTCGCCTGCGCGGTGCCGACGGTACCGGCGCTGGCGCAGGACATTACGGCGAATCCCGTTCCGTCCGGCACGCAGATGCTGCTTGCCGCAGATACGCTCGTCTACAACAACGACAACAACACGGTGACCGCCGTCGGCGGCGTGCAGATCGACTACGGCGGCAACAAGCTGGTCGCCCAGCGCGTCGAGTACAACCGCAACACCAAGCGCCTTGTCGCGAGCGGTGCGGTCGAGCTGATCAACAGCGACGGCACCAAGATCAATTCGGACCATATCGACATCACCGACGACTTCGCCGACGGCTTCGTCAACGCGCTGCGTGTCGAGACCGTCAACAAGGCCTATTTCGCCTCCGAGAGCGCCGAGCGCATGGGCGGCGTTCTGACCACCTTCCACAACGGCGTCTACACGGCCTGCGAACCCTGCGAGGACAAGCCGGACAGCGCGCCGACATGGCGCGTCAAGGCGCGCAAGATCATCTGGAACGGCGAGAAGAAGACGGTCCGCTTCGAGAATGCAAATTTCGAGTTCTTCGGCTTCCCGCTCGCTTATCTGCCGGCTTTCGAGATCGCCGACCCGACGGTGAAGCGCAAGAGCGGCTTCCTGATCCCCGGTATCGTCTACAAGAGCGACCTCGGCGTCGGCGTCAAGATCCCCTATTACTTCGCCCTGTCGCCGACCTATGACCTCACCGTCACCGGCACCGGCTACACCAAGCAAGGCTTCCTCGGCGAAGCCGAATGGCGCCAGCGCTTCAACAATGGCGAATACAGCCTGAAGATCGCCGGCATCCATCAGCAGGATCCCGACGCCTTCATCGACAACGGCGTGCGCAATGTCGATTCGGGCGCGGCGGGCGATCCGAGCAAGTTCCGCGGCATGATGGGCACCAAGGGCCAGTTCGCCATCAACGACCGCTGGAACTTCGGCTGGGACGTGCTGCTGCAGACCGACAAGAACTTCTCGCGCACCTATGCCATCGACGGCTACAGCGACACCGTCCACCAGTCGTCGATCTACCTGACCGGCCTCAACGACCGCAACTATTTCGATGTCCGCGCCATGCGGTTCGAGGTCCAGGAAAACACGCTCTCCAGCGACGCGACGGCGCGCGCCGGTGAACAGCCCTGGGTGCTGCCGTCGCTCGACTACGCCTACATCCCCGATATGGCCGTGGCCGGCGGGCAATTGTCGCTCAACGTCAATGCGCGCGTTATCAGCCGCGACCGGCTCGACGTGGCGCTGGCGGATCCTCTCGATGACACCTCGATCAACAATGTGCGCGGCATCGAAGGCCAGTCCAGCCGGCTGACAACCGAGGCTGAGTGGAAGCGTACCTTCACCACCGATGGCGGCCTGCAACTGACGCCGCTGCTGGCGCTGCGTGGCGACGCCGGCTATGTCAACGCCAATACCGCCTCGCTGAACGCGATCAACCAGATGGCGACCAATCTGGGCGAACAGGACGACATGCGCACCTCGCTGGCCCGCTACATGGCGACGCTAGGCCTCGAAATGCGGTGGCCGGTGCTGTTCTCGATGGCGAGTTCCAGCCATATCGTCGAGCCGATGGCGCAGGTATTCGTGCGTCCGAACGAGCAGTATGTCGGCGGCCTCGCTGTTCCCAACGAGGATGCGCAGAGCTTCGTCTTCGATGCCACGACGCTGTTCGAGCGCGACAAGTTCTCCGGCTACGACCGCATGGAAGGCGGCACGCGCGCCAATGTCGGCTTCCGCTATTCCGGCGCCTATGAGGGTGGCTGGAGCACCAACGCCATCTTCGGCCAATCCTACCAGCTGGCCGGCCAGAATTCGTACACCGCGCCCGACCTGGTCAATGTCGGCGCCTATTCGGGCCTCGACAAACCGACTTCGGACTATGTCGGGCTGATCGGCTTCAACAGCCCGAGCGGCTTCTCCGGCTCGCTCAGCGGCCGCTTCGACGAGCAGACCTTCGACGTCAGGCGCGCCGAGGTGAAGGCCGCCTATTCCGGCCTGCCGGTTTCGCTCACTGCCAAATATGCCTTCATCCAGGCGCAGCCACTCTACGGCTTCGAAACCGATCGCCACGAGGTCACGCTCGGCGCTTCGACCCACCTTGCCGAGAACTGGCGCGTCTTCGGCACCGGCACCTACGACATCAAGCAGAGCGTTCTGGTCAAGGACGGCGTCGGCTTTGCCTATAATGATTCCTGCTTCACCTATTTGATGACGTTCTCGGAATCGCGCGACCTTGTGACCAAGGAAGTGTCGCAGAATGTCGGCTTCAACCTGTCGTTCCGCACGCTTGGCGATTTCGGGTCGTCGACCAGCGCCATCGACACCATCCAGTGACGGCTGGCTGACGACATGGTTTCGCCGCATAGGGCTGGCAGGGGTTTCGGTCACATTGCGCATGACCCCGAAACCGGAAGACATTTGCCGAAGGATCATGCGCCAGATCAATTGCCATAGCGTCTGCCGCGGGTCCGAGGGGACGCTCGGCGCTGTAGAAGCGGGACAGAATTGGGATACGTGAGATGAGGAAATACCTGTTTTCAGCAGGCTTCGCGCTGCTGGTGGCGGCGACCTCGGTTTCGATCACGGCGATGACGCCGCCTGCCTTCGCCAGCACGATCAAATATGTCGTCAACAACGTACCGATCACCACCGGCGACATCGCGCACCGGGCCGCATTCCTGAAACTGCAGCGCAAGAAGGGCGATGCTGGGCAGGAAATGATCGACCAGACGCTGCGCATGGCCGAGGCCCGGCGGCTCGGCATCCGCATCACCGATGCCCAGGTCGATGCGGCGTATCAGCGCTTTGCCACCAACAACAAGATGCAGCTCAAGCAGCTCGACGGCATCATGGCGCAGTCCGGCGTCACCAAGGAGCACTTCAAGGACTTCATCCGCGCCCAGATGGCCTGGAACCAGGCGTTGGGTGCCCGCTATCGTTCCGGCGAGGGCGGCGCGGTGACAGAGCAGGACGCGGTGCGGCGCATGCTGGACAAGGGCGGCGCCAAGCCGACCGCCATGGAATACATGCTGCAGCAGGTGATCTTCGTGGTGCCGGCCTCCGAGCGCAGCGCGACACTGGCCAAGCGCAAGCGCGAGGCCGATGCCATGCGCGCGCGCTTCAACGGCTGCGACAGCACGCGCCAGTTCGCCAAGGGGCTGCTCGACGTCACCGTGCGCGATCTCGGCCGGGTCCTGGCGCCTCAGCTGCCGGCTGACTGGGCCGACCAAATCAAGGCGACCAAGGTCGGCGGCGCCACCGCCACCCGCGAGACCGAGCGCGGCATCGAATTCATCGGCATCTGCTCGTCGCGCGAAGTGTCCGACGACAAGGCGGCGCAGATGGTGTTCCAGAGCGAGGGCGGCAACGACAAGGACGCCGACGAGCTCTCGAAGAAATATGTCGACGAGCTGCGGAAGAAGGCCAAAATCGTCGAGCGCTAGATTGGCAGGGTTTTGGGCGTGAGTGAACGAGACGACAGAGCCACCTCCTGTCCATACCCGGGCAGATCGCCCCGCAAGACGGCCTAGACATGCGCAAGACCGATGCCCCGCTGGCAGTGAGCGTCGGCGATCCATCCGGCGTCGGCCCGGAGATCGC
>NZ_RZOF01000477.1:0-3636 GCF_003998955.1 Mesorhizobium sp. M4B.F.Ca.ET.017.02.2.1
CGGCGTGCATCTCGAACTCGACGATTTCGGCACCGGCTAGGCCTCGCTCAGCCATGTCAACCCCAACGAGATCGACCGGCTGAAGATTGACCGCCGCTTCGTCCAGAACATCAACGAGAACGGCGACAACTCCAAGATCGTGCGCGCCATCACCGAGCTTGCGCGCGGGCTGGGCATCTCGATCGTGGCGGAAGGTGCGGAGACCGAAGCCGAGCTCGATTCACTGATGGCGATCGGCTGCGACCAGGTGCAGGGCTATTCGATCGCCTTCCCGATGCCGCAGGACAAGGCGCGCGACTGGCTGCTGGCGCGCAGCCCGAAGAAGGCGAAGCTCAAGGTGCTGCAGGGCAGCCTGGCTTAGCTCGATCGTCGACAAACTTCACAAGGCCGGTCCGGCCATGGCGGCCTGCGGAGATCGCAAACGGATCTCGCGGATGCCGCCTCGTCTCGTTCTGTTGTTCCTGCTGCTCATCCCGTGGCCGGCACTGGCAGCGGACCGCACCATCTATCTCACCTTCGACGACGGCCACTGAACGGCACCAGCAACATTCAGGCCGAGCAGGTTCCGGCCACGCTGTTCATGGTCGGCATTTACGTTGCCGGCAGAGGCGGCAAAGCCTTTAGCGGATTGAGCATCGGCACCCCGAGAGGGGCGAAATGACGCTCGTTGTCGGTCAATATCGTCAAGTCATGAACTTCCGCCGTCGCGGCGATCGCAATGTCCTCGAACCCTGGCTGATAGGCCCTGGCCCGATCCAAGATAGATCCCGCCGCATGCGCGGCACGCAGATCGAAGGGGAGTATTCTTTCGTTGTAGAGATATTCGACCGCCTGCCACCACTGGCGAAGCAGAGCCGTCCTTTTCTTAGCGCCTTCGCGCTCGGCCTTCGCTATTCCCGCGGTAATTTCGGATGCCGTAACCACAGACAGGAACAGGTAGTCGCTGGCCCGATCAAGCCAATCCGCCAAGGCCGCTTGCTCGACCGTTTTGGAAGGCGCCAGCGCCGAAATGATGTTGGTGTCCAGCAGGAACATCAAACGCAAAGCCCGCGTTAGAGGTCAACCGTGCGAGCTGGTTTTCGGGAGCGAGGCGGAATGTCAGCTTCTGCGCCGGGAAAAGCCGCCAGCAATCGCCCAAAGCTGGGCACCCGCGACAGCCGTTCATAGTCCTTGAATGACAGAATGACAGCCTGTTTGCGACCATGCCGCGTGATGACGGCAGGCTTTCCGGCGACCGCCTGATCGACCACCGCCGAGAGCGTCGCCTTGGCATCCTTCAATTGAATCTCTCGCATGGCCAAACTCCGCTTATGACTATTGTAGTCATATAGCTCCTCTGACCGGCGGAAACAATCCGACTGGTCAGCCGCCGACATTCGCCCGCAGCGCCGCCAATACTTCCGCGAACTCTGCCAGCCGCTCGTCCGGCAATCCCACCCGCAGCCGCTTGTCGAAGGCGACGGCGGCCAATCGCAATTTCTCGAACATCGCTTCGCCGGCCTCGGTCAATGCCACCTGATGGACCCGGCGGTTTTGCGGATCGCGTCGCCGCGTCAGCAACCCCTGCGCCTCCATGGCGTTGAGATGATGCGTCAGCGTCGCGCCCTGGATGCCGATCATGCCGGCGAGTTCGCGCTGGTTGGCGAGTTCCTTCGACTTGACCGAGAGCAGCGTCAGCCACACCGGCAGCGTGCCGCCGGCCTCGACCAGGGCGGCGTCAAAGGCCTGCGCCACCGCCTTGGCGGTGCGGGCAAGGTTCATTCCGACGGGCGGGCGGTCAAAGGGTGTCATGATCCGACAGTAGAACAAGCCATGGGGCGTTGGAACGCGCCATTATACATTGACATCAAATCATTCGATATCTAATTATTCGGTTGGCGGGCGGAAAGGAAGGAATGCGGTCATGCAATATGTCTACATCATCGTCATCGGCCTTCACGTCATGGCTGGCGTGTTCTGGGCCGGCACGACAATCACGCTCGCCCGCGATCCCGAGATCAAGGCTGAGCGCTTCATCCGGCCGCAACTCGGCGCATCTGGCATGGTGTTTCTGACCGGCGCGCTGCTTTGGTATTTCTTCCACGAGGGCAGCTTCGGCTCGATGGAGATCGTGCTGGCAATCGGCATCGTGGCGGCCATCGCGGCCGCCGGCGTCCTCGGCGCCATGGTGCGCCGGCCGAGCAGCCAGTTGGCCGGTGCCGATGCAGCCACCGTACCTATGCTGCGCGCAAAGATGGCCGTCGGCGAACGCATCGCCGCCTGGCTGCTGGTGCTCACCGTGCTGTGCATGGCAACCGCAAGGATGTTCTAGCCCGCAAAGAACCGCTCGGCGCCGGCGCCAAGCCGGTGTCGGGCGCGGCGCGCACCGGACCGGAGCGGCAGGTGGCTCTCCTTGCGAAGGTCCGGTGCGCGTGCCTCGCTAGAGCGGTTCATCGTTTCACGGAAACGCAGAACCGCTCTTTCCCTTTGTTTTGGCGCAACTCCGGACGGAAACCGCTACGCACTTTTCCTGGAATTGCGCTGGCGGCGGCACGGCCGTCAAAGCACCTCCACCCGGGCTCCGCGCAGCTTGTCGCGGCGCAATTTGAGGTAGTTGCGCACATTCGGCGCAATGCGAAAACCTTCCAGTCTGCTATCCTCGAGCGCAGCCGCCCACCCCAGCGCCGCATAGCGGCTGCCATAGGCTTCGATCGTGGCTGCAAGGCTCTCGCGGCCGATGCGCCGGGCCAGAATGGCGCAGGCAGCCACCCGCGATTCAATCGACCGGCCATATTTGGGCGCGAATGCCAGCCCGCCATCCGCCATATCGTCGACATCATGCGCAAGGACGAGGAAAAGGATGTCCTCGTCGCCGGCCGGCACGCCTTGCGCCACAAGGCGCTCGGGATCCCCGGTGTCGAACTTCATCGCGCCGACCCTGGCGACAAGACCTTCCACCCGGGGTCCGAGCTTCTGCTCCAGCCACTTGCGGTGGGTCTCGCTGCGCCGGCTGGATTTGCCGTCCGGATATTGGGCGCTGTCATAGGCGGCGTGGAACATCGCGGCGACGACAAGATCGAGATCCTTGTCGAAATGCGCGACCGATGACGCGGCGCCGACGGCATGGCAAATAAAGGGTCGCCCGGTCTTGCGGTAGCGGCCATTGAACATGGCGCAGGCCACGCCGTAGGCCCTCTGGACGCGCAGGATATCTTCCACCGGGTGCCCGGCGTCGTGCAGCTGGATGTAAAGCGCCGTATTGGTCTGGCGCGGAACGAACAGGTCTTGTGCGGTCAAGCAAGCCCCCGGCTGTGCGGACCCTTCAGCACAGCCTGTGCCAGCCCCGGATCGGCGACAGAAAATTGCAAATATGACAGCCCAAGTCCAGTCCGGCCATCAGCCACCGCGGCCTAGATCCTCAAGCCGAATCGGATGCCGTCGTAGATGGCGGCATGGATGTTGCGCGAGGCGACCGCGTCGCCAATCCGGAACACGACGAAGCCGCCCTCCGGATTGCGCTTGGGGAAAATATCGCCGCCGCTCACCAGCCGCTCGTAGTCGACCGCGCCGCCATTGTTCGACAGCGGTTTCAGCGACAGATAGAGGTCGTCTAGCGGCGCGGTGCCATGCTCGACCACCACCTGGTCGACCCGCCGC
>NZ_RZOF01000478.1:0-3629 GCF_003998955.1 Mesorhizobium sp. M4B.F.Ca.ET.017.02.2.1
TGATAGGCGAGCCCCGTTTGCAACGCAATCGCGCCGGCCGAGGAAGGCCCACCCCGCTTCCTGCCCCCGCCCGAATTGATCAAGGTCGGCTGGCAGCGTTATAGAGGCTTGGGATCGTCAGGGGGATACGCGGCGAATGGGTTTGCTCAAAACCCCGAACCATCACCTTTCGGCAAGGGCGTGGCTGACGGTTTTCGTCACCGGCTTGCTCTGTCTCGTCGCGACGCTGGCCAACGGCGCGGAGAACCTCAAGGGCGTCGCTCTCATCGTCGGCCAATCGGCCTACGAGCACATCGCCACCCTGCCAAACCCGGCCAACGACGCCCGCGACATGGCCAAGATGCTGACCGATCTCGGCTTCGATGCCCGCAGCGCCACCGATCGCGATGCCGCGAAACTGAAGCGCGACCTCGAGCGCTTCGTCGAGGACGCCGAGGGCGCCGATGTCGCCTTCATCTATTATTCCGGCCACGGCATCGAGGCCGGCGGCGAGAACTACCTGGTCCCGGTCGATGCCGATATGTCCTCGCTGAAGGATGCCGACAACGCCCTGGTGCCGATCTCCGCCGTCATGGAGGAGCTGAAGAAGACGGTGCCGGTGACGATCATGCTGCTCGATGCCTGCCGCACCAATCCGTTTCCGCCTGACGCGGAGTTGCGCCGCGCGCCGACCGCCTCGGCCTCGCCGATCGGCGCCGGCGGACTGGAACCGGTGCGCGGCGCCAAGGCGCTCGGCAGCGCGCCGGCGACGGAAAACCTCGGAACCGTGGTCGGCTTCGCCGCCGAGCCCGGACGCCCGGCGCTCGATGGCGCCGCCGGCGAGAACAGTCCCTATGCGGCGGCGCTTCTGCGCCACCTCGCCGCGATGAAGGGCACCGAATTCGGCTCGGTCATGCGCATGGTGACCGAGGAGGTCTATCTCGACACCAAGGCCAGGCAACGGCCATGGGTCAACGAAAGCCTGCGCCGGCTGCTCTATTTCGGCGTCGCGCCGCCGGAGCCGGCCGGCGATGACGGGCTGATCACCGGCGAGCGGCGGCAGCTGCTTTTGACCATCGCCGACCTGCCCGATCCGAAGCGCTCGCAAGTGGAACTGGCTTCGCAGCAGGACGGCGTGCCGCTCGACGCGCTCTATGGCGTGCTCAGGGCACTGGGCACGGAGAAGATACCCGAGGACCCAACGGACCTGGAAAAGCTCCTCGATGCCCAGGCCGAGCGGCTGAAGAAGATGCTGTCAGAGCGCGACGCGCTCAGCACCGACGACCCCGAGATCAAGCGCCTCGTAGCCTCGGCCGACAAGGCGATCGGCCAGGGCGCGATAGTCACCGCGCACAAGTTCCTCGACGAAGCGGTGAGCCGGGTCGAGCAGACCCGCGGCGCCGTCGACCAGGCGGAGGAACTGGTCCGGCAGAAGCGCCTTGCCGATGCCGCCATCTATGCCAGGCGAGCCGATGCCTCGGCGCTGGTCTTCGACTACAGCGCCGCCGCCAGTGACTACGGCAAGGCGTTCTCGCTGGTCGAGAAGTGGGACGACAAGCTGCGCTGGAATTACAAGAACCAGGAGGCCGAGGCGCTGAACGCGCATGGCGATGCCACCGGCGACAGGAAGGCGCTCGAGCAGGCGATCGATGCCTATCAGGTCATCCTCGGCTTTATTCCCAATGGCCAACAGAACCGCGACTGGGCGATCACCCGCAACAACATGGCGGTGGTGCTGCAGACCATTGGCGAGCGCGAAACCGACACGGCCAGGCTCGATGAAGCGGCACGGATCTTCCGGGACTCGCTGGTCGTCTTCGAGCGCGAGAAGGACGACCTCAACTGGGCCGCAGCCCAGAACAATCTCGCCAATGTCCTGTTGAAGATCGGCGAACGGGAGAGCGACCCCAAGCGCGTGAACGAGGCGGTTGCCGCCATGCGCGCGACGCTGGAAAAGCGGCCGCGCGACAAGGTTCCGCTCGACTGGGCCGCCTCGCAGAACAATCTCGGCCTGGCGCTTTACGCGCTCTCGGAACGCGAGCCCGGCGGCGAGCGCCTTGTTGACGCCGAGGCCGCCTATCGGCTGGCGCTGCAGGAGTACACGCGCGAGAAGGCGCCGGTGCAGTGGGCAATGGTTGAGAACAATCTCGGCAACACGCTGGTGTCGCTGGGCACGCAGCTCAACGATCAGGCGAAGATCACCGAGGCGGCCGCGGCCTTCCGCGCCGCGCTCGAGATCCGCACGCGCGAGACCTTCCCGGTTTCCTGGGCGACCAGCCGGCTCAATCTCGGCAACGCGCTGAGCAGCGCCGCCCGCTTCGATCTCGGCACCGGCGAGCTCGAAGAAGCGGCGACGGCCTATGGCGATGCGCTGACTGTCTTCACCCGCAAGCGTTTCCCGATGGACTGGGCTTCCACCCAGAACAATCTCGGCTCGGTCTACCAGACGCTCGGCCAGCGCGCCCGCGATCCGGCGAGACTGGAGCAGTCGGTTGCCGCCTTCCGGGCGGCGCGGCGCATCTACACCAGGCGCGCCTTTCCGCTCGACTGGGCGATGACCGCCTACAATCTCGGCAACACGCTGCAATTGCTCGGCGGCCTGTCCGACAAGCCGGAACACTACAAGGATGCGGTGACGGCCTATCGGGACGCGTTGCGAGAATACAAGCGCGAGACGACGCCGCGGCAATGGGCGCTGGCCCAGGCCGGCCTCGGCTCGGCGCTGCATTGGCTGAGCATGGCCGAAGGCGATACCACGTCCCTGGCCGAGTCGGTCGCCGCGCGCCGGGCCGCGCTCGAGGTGCTGACCTTGGAAGCGGCACCCGTCGATTGGGCGAACGCCCAGAACGGCATCGGCATGAGCCTGCTTAATCTCGGCACGCTCGAACGCAGCGGCAAATATCTGGACGAGGCCGAAGCGGCCTTCCAGGCGACGCTCAAAGTGTTCACCCGCGACAGCCAGCCGCTGCAGTGGGCCTTCGCGCAGAACAACCTCGGCGATGTCTATTGGAACCGCGCCAGCCAGGGCGGAGGCGACGCCGATTATTTGAAAGCGATCGAGTTCTTCGAAAATGCCAAGGAGGGTTTTGTCGAAGCCGGCTACACCATCCCGATCCCGCTCACCGACAAGAAGATCGAGCTGGTGAAGCAGCAACTGGCGAAGAAATAGCCCGAGCTTGTCTTTCAGCCGGCTTTGCGGTCCCTATATGGCGCTCACCGCCGTCGCTGCCGGTGGATGCAAGAAGGATGGCTGATGGTTCGATTTCTCCTGGCGCTGATGCTGCTCCTCGCTTCTGCCACGGCGCATGCGACGGATGCCGGCTGGGCGCTGCTGCGCGACGGCGGCCATATCGTGCTTTTGCGCCATGCCATGGTCACCGGCGCTGCCGATCCGGCCAATTTCGACATCGCCAAATGCCCGACCCAGCTCAATTTGTCGGCGCGCGGCCAGCAGCAGGCGAGCCGGATCGGCGCCCTGTTCGCCGCCCGCGCAGCACCCATCGAGCGCGTGCTCTCCAGCCGCTACTGCCGCTGCCTCGACACCGCCCGCATCGCCTTCGAGGCCGAGCCCGAGCCTTTCGCGCCGCTCGACCTCCTGAAGACCGATCCCGCCGAGAAGGCCGCACAGCTTGAGGCGACGCTCCAGGAGA
>NZ_RZOF01000479.1:0-3605 GCF_003998955.1 Mesorhizobium sp. M4B.F.Ca.ET.017.02.2.1
GCTGAGTACAAGCCGAAGGCAGGGACCGAGGCGGGGCTGGGGTGGTTTCGGAAGCTTGCCGGGCAGGGGAGCGCGGCCGCCTAAAGCCTTCCTTCTCCCCGTCACTATACGGGGAGAAGGTGCCGGCAGGCGGATGAGGGGCAGCGCCGTACCTTCGGCTAGTTGCAGTTACGAATTTCAGGAGCGAAACAATGGAAACCATCGGCTTTATCGGCCTCGGCATCATGGGCGCGCCGATGGCGGGGCATTTGCTGGATGCCGGCTACCCCGTCGTCGCCAGCGACCATCGCTCCAAACCGCCGGCTGACCTGATCGGCAAAGGGCTGAAGACCGTCACCGGCCATGCCGCCGTGGCGAAGGCGGCTGATATCATTATCCTGATGGTGCCGGACACGCCGCAGGTGGCCGACGTCCTGTTCGGCGAGCACGGCGTCGCCTCCGGCCTGTCCAAGGGCAAGCTCGTCATCGACATGAGCTCGATCTCACCTATCGCCACCAAGGAATTCGCGAAAAGGATCAACGATCTCGGCTGCGACTATCTCGACGCGCCGGTATCGGGCGGCGAGGTCGGCGCCAAGGCGGCCTCGCTCACCATCATGGTCGGCGGCGAGGAAACGGCCTTCGAGCGTGCCAGGCCGGCGTTCGAGAAGATGGGAAAGAACATCACGCTCGTCGGCCCGAACGGCGTCGGCCAGACGACCAAGGTCGCCAACCAGATCGTCGTTGCCCTCACGATCGAGGCGGTCGGCGAAGCCCTCGTCTTCGCCTCGAAGGCGGGCGCCGACCCGGCCAAGGTTCGCCAAGCGCTGATGGGCGGGCTCGCCGCCTCGCGCATCCTCGAAGTGCATGGCGAGCGCATGATCAAGCGCACCTTCGCGCCGGGCTTCCGCATCGAGCTGCACCAGAAGGACCTCAACTTGGCCCTGGAAGGCGCCAAGGCGCTCGGCGTCTCGCTGCCCAACACCTCGACGACGCAGCAGCTGTTCAATTCCTGCGCGGCCAATGGCGGCGCCAAGGAGGATCACTCGGCGCTGGTCAGGGCGCTGGAGCGAATGGCGAATTTCGAGGTCGGCGGCGACGCGGCGGAAACCAAAGGCAAGGCAGCATAGGATCAGGAGAGGGCGGCGCAACGTTCCCAAGCCGCCTGCTCCTTTCCTGTCCGAGAACGGCTTCCAGCGTTGTTGCTGGGATCCGTTTCTCGTTCTTGATCTTTCCGGTTACCGCGGACTGCCGCTTCGGTCTCAGCCGCGCTTCAGGAATGCGCGCGCCGCATAAAGGCTCACCGCCGCCGCGTTGGAAACGTTCAACGAGCGGATTGCACCCGGCATGTCGAGGCGGGCCAGCGCGGTCACCGTCTCGCGCGTCTTCTGGCGCAGGCCCTTGCCTTCGGCGCCGAGCACCAGGGCGATCTTGTCGCCGGCGAATGTTTTCTCCAGCTCGGCCGGTCCGTCCGAATCGAGCCCGATGGTCTGGAAGCCGGCCTCGTGCAGTTGTCCCAGTGCGTCGGCGAGGTTCTTCACCTCGATCTGGTCGATATGCTCGAGCGCGCCGGAGGCCGACTTCGCCAGCACGCCCGATTCCTGCGGGCTGTGGCGGGCCGTGGTGATCAGCGCGCCGGCGCCGAAGGCGACCGCGGAGCGCAGGATCGCGCCGACATTGTGCGGATCGGTGACCTGGTCGAGCACGAGCACCAACTGAGTGTCGCCAAGCGCGTCAAGGCGCTTCGGCTTCAGCGGCTCGGCCTCGATCAGAACGCCCTGATGCACGGCATCCGACCCGGTGATCCTGTCGATCTCCTTTGGCTCGACCAGCTCGGCCTTGAAGGGCAGGGCGGTGAGGTCGGCGATCGCCAGCCGCTCGGCGGCGTTGCGCGTCACCAGCATTTTCCTGATCTTGCGCCGGGAATTGTCGAGCGCCGCCCGCACCGTGTGCAGGCCATAGAGCCGCACCAGGCCGTCGCCGGGGGATTCGCCCGGCGGCAGCGGCTGGCGTGGCCGGAATGCGGGTGCGCCGCCGGCCTTCTGGTCGCGGTGGGCGCGACGCAGCTTGGCGTAGTGAGTGTCTTTGGGTGTTCCGGGCTTGTTGTCTTTGCTCATGGCGGGCTTCTATAGCCGTGTCGTCGGGCCATGGATACTGGCAGAAGCCGGCTTGCCGAGGATGCTGTCAAATTCAGCGCATTTTGCCGGGACGTGCGGTTGACACCCACCAGCCTTGCCGCCATAAGGCGCTTCGCTGATTTCGGAGAAGACTTCTACTCGGGCTCCGGATCGGCAAATGCCTCGTTGCATGGCTCCGGCGGCAGACTGGAGAGGTGCCCGAGTGGTTAAAGGGGACGGACTGTAAATCCGTTGGCTTAGCCTACGTTGGTTCGAATCCAACCCTCTCCACCACTGCCGGCCCGGAAGCCCTGAAACGAAAAAGTCTCGGACCGAAAAGCGCATGGCGCTTTTTGGGTGAATCCGGTACTTCAGTGTAAGGCGCGGGTATAGCTCAGTGGTAGAGCAGCAGCCTTCCAAGCTGAATATGCGGGTTCGATTCCCGCTACCCGCTCCAGATTTCCCGAATGAAAGTCACGGAAGTGCCGCCCAGAAATCCTGGGAGTCAAACGCCTGGCTGCCTGGCCTAGGCAACCGGTATCAGCCGGCGCCTTCTTTCGTCCAGCGACACGATGGCAAGGCCGCTGGCCACCACCAGCAGGATGCCGCAGACGGCGAGCGCGTTCGGAAACTGGCCGAACACCAGCAGGCCCGAGATGACCGCCCAGACGGTGAAGCAATAGTAGAACGGCGCCACCGCGCTCGTCGGCCCGACGCGATAGGCCATGAAGATGAAGAAATGGCCGAAGATCAGGAACAGTCCGGCGCCGGCGATGAGCAAGAGGTGGCGGGGCTCCGGCATGACCCAGGGCTCGGAAACGAGATGCGCGACGCCGGAGCCGACCAGCACGACCACGACCGCGGAAATGGCGACGATCATGCCCGGCACCTCGGCGCCGACCTTGCGGCCGGCAAGATCTCGCGCGGCCGACAGGACCGCGTTGCCGAGCGCCAGCAAGGCATAGACCGAAATCCCTTGCATCGTCGGCTGCGCCACCATCAGCGCGCCGATGAAGCCGACCCCGATCAGCGCCATGCGCGCGCCGCCGATACGCTCGCCGAACAGCACCGAGGCGCCGACCAGCATCAGCAGCGGCGTGATCTGTCCGAGCGCCGTTGAATCGGCGATCTGCATGTTGGCGAGCGCCACGACGTAGCAAAGGATCGCCGCCAGTTCGAGCAGGTTGCGGCGCAGCACCTTCCTTTCGAAGATCAAAGGGACCTGCCTGGCATAGCCGAGCAGGACAAGCAGCGGAATTCCCCAGAGCGCCGCCGCGACGCCGCGCAGGAACAGCACCTCGTAAGGCGGCAGGCCGGTGGTCGCGAGCTTCATCATCGTATCGTTGACCAGGTAGGACCCGGTCGAGACGACCATGAACAGCGGGCCGCGGATGTTCGTCGGGATGAACTGCATGCGGCGAAGAAATCAGACCGATGCGGCAGCGGCAATGGGCCAGCGGCCGGGGCGGCTTTCGCCCATTTCATTTTTCGCCTAGCGACCCTATATCC
>NZ_RZOF01000047.1:0-26667 GCF_003998955.1 Mesorhizobium sp. M4B.F.Ca.ET.017.02.2.1
TGGCAGCACTGGGCAAAAATGCCGATGTCATCGTGCTCGACACCACGGACCCGCAAAAGCCGAGGCCGCGCTCGGTGGGCGAAGCGGTGGCCAGAGTGGTCCGCGCCCGCGCCGTCAACCCGCGCTTCATTGCCGGCCAGATGCGCCATGGCCCGCGCGGCGCCTCCGAATTCGCCGAGACCGTCGACCGCCTCGTCGGCTTTGCCGAGACCACGCATGCCATATCGGGCGCGCTGATCGAGGCGGTGCACGATGCCTATCTCGGCGACGCGCACGTTCGCGCCTTCATCCTGCGCGAGAACCCGGCTGCCGCGAAGGTGATCGCGGAACGCTTCCTCTCCGCGCGACGGCGTGGCCTATGGCACCCCTTGCGGAACTCCATCGACGACGATCTCGCCGCGCTGATCGCCGAAGCCCAGCAGGTGGCGGCATGAACGCCTTCTCGCGCCGCGGCGCCTGCCCTGCCCTCAGCGCCCCGATGCAGACCGGCGACGGACTGCTGGTGCGGCTCAATCCGGTCGCTGGAGGACTTACCCCGAAGTCGCTGATCGGACTCGGCGAATCCGCCTTGCGCCACGGCAACGGCATCATGGAAGTGACCGCGCGCGGCAGTTTGCAGATCCGTGGCCTAACGGCGGAAAGCGCGCGCCTGCTGGCGGCGGAGGTGGATGCGCTGGGCATTGCCGTGCGCACCGGCGTTCCGGTGGAGACCGGACCACTTGCGGGCATAGACCCGCAGGAGGTTGCCGATCCGCGCCCGCTCGCCGAGCGGATCAGGGCGGCCGTCGAAGAGGCCGGGTTGACGCCACGGCTGGGACCGAAGGTGTCGGTGGTTGTCGACGGCGGCGGGCAACTGGCGATGGACGCGGTCACGGCCGACGTAAGGCTGAAGGCGGTGCGGGCCGACGCGGCCGTGCACTGGAGTTTGTCTGTCGTCGGAGACGCGCGCAATGCAATGCCGCTGGCGACGGCCGACGAGGATGCTGCACGCGACATCACTGTGGCGGCACTCAGGATGGTCGCGGAAAAAGGCCGTGAGGCGCATACCCGCGACTTGTCGGAGCGGCAGCTTAATTCACTCGCAAGTTGGCACTCTGTCGCCCCCCTCTCTGTCCTGCCGGACATCTCCCCCTCAAGGGGGGAGATTGACCCGTCGCCGACGGTTTCGCCAATCCCCAATATTGGCAGGGCGCAGCATATATCCACCCTCGCAAGAGAAGCGCCCCCGCCGAAGCTGCCAATCTCCCCCCTTGTGGGGGAGATGTCCGGCAGGACAGAGGGGGGCGCCGTAGAGCGCCCCCTCCCGCCGATTGGCATTTTCGGCTTGAATGCCGGCCAAGCTCTCGGTATCGGCCTGCCCTACGGCAGCATGCCGGCACAATCGCTCATCGAACTTGCCACGCAAGCCGCGGGCCTCGGCACCACCGAGATCCGCCTGTCCCCCGGCCGCGCCATGCTCTTCCGTGGCCTCGCCCCATCCGCCTGCGCCTCGCTGCAAGCCACCGCCGCCGCCCTCGGCTTCGTCACCGACGCCGCCGATCCGCGAATTCGCATCGCTGCCTGCCCCGGCACACCGGCCTGCGCCTCCGGCCGCATCGCCACCCGTGCCATCGCCGAAACCATCGCGGCGCAAAACAGCGACCTCCTCGACGCCTCGCTCAGCCTGCACGTCTCCGGCTGCGCCAAAGGCTGCGCGCATCCCGGCTTGGCCGCCCTCACACTGGTCGGCGACGAAAACGGAGCCGGACTTGTCGTTGGCGGGACGGCAAAGGCTCTTCCTGCCGGATACAGGCCGGGCTATGACGCCGCGCGCGGCATAAGCGGCATCCTTGCAGCGATCCGCGCGCAACGACATCGAGGCGAAACCGCCGCCGCTTGCCTCACAAGGCTTGGCGCGGCCGGCATCGCCGAAATCTACCGACAGGAATGAGCATGGCGGCCTACGACTACATCCACGACGGCACGGCGATCTATGAGCGCTCCTTCGCCATCATCCGCGCCGAGGCCGACCTGTCGCGCTTCTCGGACGCCGAGGCCGATGTTGCGATCCGCATGATCCATGCCTGCGGCCAGGTCGAGGCCGCCAGCCATTTCGTCTTCTCCGGCGATTTCGTTGGCGCCGCGCGCACCGCTTTGGCCGCCGGCGCGCCGATCTTCTGCGACGCCGAGATGGTTTCGCATGGGGTGACCCGCGCCCGCCTGCCGGCCGGCAACGAGGTGATCTGCACGCTGCGCGATCCGCGTACGCATGAGATCGCGAAAGAAATCGGCAACACCCGCTCGGCCGCAGCAATCGACCTCTGGGGCGAGCGCATCGCCGGCTCGGTCGTCGCCATCGGCAACGCGCCAACGGCGCTCTTCTATCTGCTGGAAAAACTGCGCGACGGCGCGCCGAAGCCGAAGGCGATCATCGGCATGCCAGTCGGCTTCGTGGGGGCCGCCGAATCGAAGGACGCGCTGGCCGAGAATTCCTATGGCGTGCCCTACGCCATCGTGCGCGGCAGGCTGGGCGGCAGCGCCATGACCGCCGCAGCCCTCAACGCATTGGCGAGGCCCGGCCTGTGAACGCGATTGTAAAAGGCCGCCTCGTCGGCGTCGGCACCGGTCCCGGCGATCCCGAGCTACTGACGCTCAAGGCTGCGCGGGCATTGGCAGAGGCCGACGTCGTCGCCTATTTCGCCAAGCGCGGCAACAACAGCAATGCGCGCGCCATCGTCGAGGCCCGCTTCCGGCCGGACATGATCGAGCTGCCGCTGCTCTATCCGGTGACGACGGAGATCGACAAGGATCACGACGACTATCGCTCGCAGATCGCCGATTTCTACGAGCAGTCGGCGGAGGCGGTCGCAGAGCATCTTGCCGCCGGCAGGATGGTGGCCGTGCTGTCGGAAGGCGACCCACTGTTCTACGGCTCCTACATGCACCTGCACGTGCGTCTCGCGCATCGCTTCCCGACCGAGGTCATTCCCGGCGTCACCGCCATGTCCGGCTGCTGGTCGGCGACCGGCCTGCCTATCGTCCAGGGCGACGACGTGCTGACTGTCCTGCCAGGCACGATGAGCGAGTTCGAGCTGACGCGGCGGCTGGCCGACACCGACGCAGCGGTGATCATGAAGGTCGGCCGCAACCTGCCGAAAATCCGCCGCGCGCTGCAGGCGACCGGCAAGCTTGCCAAAGCCGTCTATGTCGAGCGCGGCACCATGCCGGGCAGCGTCTCGATGCGGCTAGCCGACAAGCCGGACGACAAGGCCCCCTATTTCGCCATCGTGCTGGTCGCCGGCTGGTCCGCCCGTCCCGGTGCTGCCGGAGCCAAGGCATGAGCGGCCGCCTTACCGTCATCGGCCTCGGCCCCGGCAACGCCGATCAGGTTACGCCGGAAGCGAGCCGCGCCGTGTCCGAGGCCAAGTTCTTCTACGGCTACAAGCCCTATGTCGACCGCCTCGAGCTGAGGCCGGACCAGACCCGCATCGCATCCGACAACCGGGAGGAGCTTGCCCGCTCCAACGAAGCGCTGGCCAAGGCCGCCGAGGGCCATGACGTCGCCGTCGTCTCCGGCGGCGACCCCGGCGTCTTCGCCATGGCAGCCGCCGTCTGCGAGGCGATCGAGGCCGGCCCGACGGAATGGCGCGCGATCGACCTTGCGGTCGTTCCCGGCGTCACCGCCATGCTTGCCGTCGCCGCCCGCATCGGCGCCCCGCTCGGCCACGACTTCTGCGCCATCTCGCTCTCCGACAATCTGAAGCCCTGGGATCTGATCGAGCTGCGCCTGCTGGCCGCCGCCGGCGCCGGCTTCGTCATCGCGCTCTACAACCCGATCAGCAAGGCGCGCCCCTGGCAGCTCGGCCGCGCCTTCGAATGCCTGAAGGCGATCCTGCCCGGCACCACCCCGGTCATCTTCGGCCGCGCCGCCGGCCGGCCGGACGAGCGTATCGACGTGCATCTGCTCGCCGATGCCGATGCGGAAAAGGCCGACATGGCCACCTGCATCATCATCGGCTCGCCGGAAACCAGGATCATTCGGCGCGGTGACAAGCCGTCGCTGGTCTACACGCCACGCTCGGCAACGGGCTCGAAAAGATGATCGACCTTGGCGGCCAGCTGATCGACGGCGTCGGCCGATGGAACGTCGGGTACGGACGGCCGACGGACCATGATCACATCGATGCCGAGCGCCCGCGCCGCGGCGATCTTGCCGTAGGTCGCCTCGCCGCCGCTGTTCTTGGACACGATGGCCTCGATCCCGTGGCTTTCGAGCAACGCGCGTTCGTCCGCTTCCGGAAACGGTCCGCGCGCCAGCAGATAGATCGCGTCGGGCACAGCCAGCTTCGGCTCGACCGGGTCGACGCTGCGAATGAGATAGTGGTGCTGGGGAGCGGCCTCGAAGGCGCCGGCCTCCTGCCTGCCGATCGCCAGGAAGACCCGGCGCGGCGCCGTGCCGAGCGCCGTTGCCGCCTCCGCCACGCTGTCGACCAGCGTCCAGCGATCGCCCGCCACGGGCTCCCAGCCGGGACGCCGCAAGGCAAGGATCGGCACGCCGGCTTGCCCGGCAGCTTCAGCGGCGTTCGCCGAGATGCGCGCCGCGTAGGGATGCGTGGCGTCGATCAGCAGGGCCGTGCCGGTTTCCTTGAGATAGGCCGCCAGCCCCTGCGCGCCGCCGAAACCGCCAACGCGCAACGGCACGCCTTGCGCGACAGGGCTTTCCGTGCGGCCGGCCAGCGACAGCGTGACCGCGAGATCGGCGCGCGCGGCGAGCTTTCCCGCCAACTGCCGGGCTTCGGTGGTTCCGCCGAGGATCAGAATATTCGTCATGAGCACCACGATGCGCAGCGCCGGCGCGGCCCCTCACCCTTACCCTCTCCCCGTAAGGACGGGGAGAGGGAGTCGCCGACGTTGCAACCAGCCCCCTTCTCCCCGTCACTATACGGGGAGAAGGTGCCGGCAGGCGGATGAGGGACGGCGCGGCATGTCAAAAAACAAGCAGCCAAAACCTCAATGGCTCACCATCGTCGGCATCGGCGAGGACGGTGTAGCGGGTCTCGGCGACGAGGCCAAGCAGCACATAGCGCAAGCCGAATTCATCTTCGGCGGCAAACGGCACCTCGCGCTCGTCGCATCCTTGGCGACGGGTGAGAGCCGTGCCTGGCCGACACCATTCGACACCGAAATGGGCGATGTCCTGGCGATGGCCGGCAAAAAAATCTGCGTGCTTGCGTCCGGCGACCCGTTTTTCCACGGCGTCGGCGTCACGCTGGCGCGCAAGGTGAAACCCGAGCAAATGCGGGTGCTGCCGGCGCCTTCATCGCTGTCGCTGGCGGCAGCCCGGCTGGGCTGGGCATTGCAGGATGTCGAGGCGATCTCGCTCCACGCCCATGCGATCGACCTGATCCGCCCCCTCCTCCACCACGGCGCGCGCATCCTTGCGCTGACATCCGACGGCGATGCGCCGGCGGCGATCGCCGGGCTGCTCGACGAACTCGGCTTCGGTCCATCGCGGTTGACCGTCCTCGAAGCGCTCGGCGGCCCCGATGAAGCGCGCCGAAGCGCACGCGCCGACAGCTTCGATCTCGAGAACATCAATCCGCTCAACGTGCTGGCGCTGGACGTTGAATCGACACCGGATGCCCGTGTCCTGCCGCTTGCGTCGGGGCTTGCCGACCACCTGTTCGAGCATGACGGCCAGATCACCAAGCGCGAGATCCGCGCCATGACGCTGTCGGCGCTGGCGCCGCGGCGCGGCGAACTGCTGTGGGACATCGGCGCCGGCTCAGGCTCGGTCGGCATCGAATGGATGCTCGCTCACCCCTCGCTGCGCGCCATCGCCGTCGAGGCCGACCAGGAGCGCGCCGCCCGCATCCGCCGTAACGCCTCGCATTGCGGCGTGCCCGGTCTTGTCGTGATCGAGGGCCCGGCGCCCAAGGCGTTCGCCAGACTGGAGGCGCCGGACGCCATCTTCATCGGCGGCGGCGGCAGCGACGCCGGCGTGCTGGAGAAAGCCATCAAGGCTTTGCGGACGGGCGGCCGCCTCGTCGCCAATGCCGTGACGCTGGAGATGGAGGGATTGCTCCTCGCCCAGCATAACAAGCACGGCGGCGATCTCATCCGCATCGCCATCTCCCGGGCCTCGCCCGTCGGCTCGATGCAAGCCTGGCGGCCGGCCATGCCGGTCACACAGTGGAGCTGGGTGAAGCCATGATGGTCGCGGGCATCGGCAGCCGGAAGGGCGTGACGGCGAGCGACGTGCGCGCCGCCGTCGAGACTGCGCTCGAAGCGCATGGATTGGCAATGACGGCGCTTTCGGCCCTGGCGACCGGTGAAATCAAACGCGACGAGGAAGCGATCTTCCTCGCCGGCAGCGACCTCGCTTTGCCTGTGATCGTCGTCTCGAACGATGCCATGCGAGCCGTATCGTCCGGCGTGCTCAGCCACTCCATTCTCTCGCAGTCGAAGGCCGGCACGCCGTCGGTTTCGGAGGCCTCCGCGCTCGCCGCTGCCGGCAAGGGCGCGAAACTGCTCGGGCCGCGCACGGTGCTCGGTCCTGTCACCTGCGCCATCGCGCTCGGCGGAGATGCCGCATGACCGTTCATTTCATCGGCGCCGGACCGGGCGCGGCCGACCTCATCACTCTGCGCGGCAGCCGGCTGCTGGCCTCCTGCCCTGTGTGCCTCTATGCCGGCTCCATTGTTGCGCCCGAACTGCTCGAACATTGCGCGCCGGGGACAAAGCTGATCGACACCGCGCCGATGTCTCTCGACGAGATCGAGGCCGAATATGTCGCCGCCCACAGGGCCGGCGACGATGTCGCACGCCTGCATTCCGGCGACCTTTCGGTGTGGAGCGCGGTGGCCGAGCAGATCAGGCGTCTGGAGAAGCACGGCATCCCCTACACGCTGACGCCGGGCGTGCCCTCCTTTGCGGCAGCGGCTGCCGCGCTGCGGCGCGAGCTCACCATTCCCGAACTGGCGCAGAGCCTGGTGCTCACGCGCGTCTCAGGCCGCGCCTCGAAGATGCCGCCGGGTGAAACGCTGGCCGGCTTCGGCCGCACCGGCGCCACGCTCGCCATCCACCTCGCCATCCACGCCATCGACCGCATCGTTGCCGAACTGACACCGCACTACGGCTCCGAATGTCCGGTCGCGGTCGTCTTTCGCGCTTCCTGGCCGGACGAGCGCGTGCTGACCGGCACGCTCGGCACCATCGAGGCGCAGCTGGCGGAAAACCCGATGGAACGCACGGCGATCATCTTTGTCGGCAGCGCGCTCGCGGTTCAGGATTTCGGCGAAAGCTCACTTTACGACGCCCACTACCAGCGGCGTTTTCGCGGACGGGACGGATTGTGAACGGCAGCACCAACAGAAACGGACGGGCCACGGTGGAGCAGGCGCTGGCGCGGCTGAACTTCAAGCCGCGTGCGCTGGAGCCCGGCCATGTCTGGCTGGCCGGCGCCGGC
Organism: Mesorhizobium sp. M4B.F.Ca.ET.017.02.2.1; assembly: GCF_003998955.1. Classification (NCBI taxonomy): domain Bacteria; kingdom Pseudomonadati; phylum Pseudomonadota; class Alphaproteobacteria; order Hyphomicrobiales; family Phyllobacteriaceae; genus Mesorhizobium; species Mesorhizobium sp. M4B.F.Ca.ET.017.02.2.1. The sequence continues at coordinate 7,448 of NZ_RZOF01000047.1, forward strand.
CCCGGCGATCCCGGCTGCCTGACGCTCGAAGTGCTGGCCGCGCTCGGGCAATGCGACGCGCTCGTCTACGACGCGCTGGTCTCGCCCGATATCGTCGCGGTCGCCGAAAGCGCCGAGCTCTTCTATGCCGGCAAACGCGGCGGCCAGCCGTCGATGAAGCAGGACGACATCACCGCTTTGCTGGTGCGGCTGGCCCGCGAGGGACGCCGCGTCGTCCGTCTCAAGGGCGGCGACCCCTACATCTTTGGACGCGGCGGCGAAGAGGCTTTGGCGCTGGCGCGGGAGGCTATTCCTTTCCGCGTGCTGTCCGGCCTGACCTCCGGGCTGAGCGCACTCGCCGCCACCGGCATCCCCGCCACCATGCGCGGCATCAACAAGGCGGTCATCCTGGCCACAGGCCACGCCGCCGGCACCGAGGACGATCTCGACTGGGCGGCGATCGCCCGCACCGGCCAGCCGGTCGTCATCTATATGGGCATGGCCAACCTGCCGCGGATCGCGGCTTCGCTGCTGGAGGGCGGCCTGGCGCCGTCGACGCCGGCGGCGGTGATCGTTTCCGCGACGACGCCGCAGGAGCGCATCGTCGTCGCCACGCTCGCCACCATCGCCGAGGAAGCCGCGGCCGCCGGGCTCGCCCCGCCGGCGCTGATCGTCGTCGGCGGCATCGTCGCCATGCGCGCGGCACTGGCGGGCGAACCATGACGGCGCGCGCCATCATCATCGGCGCGCCGCGCTCCGGTTCGGGCAAGACCAGCGTCACCATCGGCATCCTGCGCGCGCTCGCCCGGCGCGGCCTGAAGGTGCGCGGCGCCAAGTCCGGGCCTGACTACATCGACCCGGGCTTCCACACCGCCGCCACCGGCCTCTCCGGCGTCAACCTCGACAGCTGGGCAATGCCGCCTTCCCTGCTCAATGCGCTGGCCAGGCAAGCGGCCGACGATGCCGACTTCGTCGTCCTCGAAAGCGCCATGGGCCTGTTCGACGGCATTCCCGCCCCAGAAGGCCGCACGGGTTCGGCCGCCGACCTTGCGCGGCTCTACGGCCTGCCGGTGCTGCTCGTGCTCGACGTATCGGGCCAATCGACAACTGCTGCCGCCGTTGCCAAGGGTTTTGCAACCTACGACCCGGACGTGCGCATGGCCGGCGTCGTCCTTAACCGGCTCGGCAGTGAGCGCCACCGGCGGCTGTCCGGCGATGCCATCGAGGCGATCGGCCTGCCGGTCGTCGGCGCCATCCTGCGCGATCCCACGCTCAACCTGCCTGAGCGCCATCTCGGCCTCGTCCAGGCCGGCGAATACCAGAACCTGATGGCGCATCTCGACCGGCTGGCCGATATGGCCGAGAAGTCGCTCGATCTCGACGCCATCATGGCGCTGGCCACGCCGCTGGTGCCCGCGGCTGGCGATTTCGGCGACGCGCTGCCGCCACCTGGACAGCGCATTGCGCTGGCGGAGGACGCCGCCTTCACCTTCGTCTACCCGCACGTCGCCGCGCACTGGCACAAGGCCGGCGCCGAGATCGTTACCTTCTCGCCGCTCGCCGACGAAGCACCCCACGACAGCTGCGATGTCTGCTGGCTGCCCGGCGGCTATCCCGAGCTTCATGCCGGCAGGCTGGCCGCCGCCACCAACTTCCGGGCCGCAATGGCGCGCTTCGCCGCGACCAAGCCGATCCACGGCGAGTGCGGTGGCTTCATGGTGCTGGGCGAGACTCTTGAGGACGCGGCAGGCGACACGCATCCGATGCTTGGCCTGCTCGGCCATTCGACCAGCTTCGCCAAGCGCAAGATGAACCTCGGCTACCGCGAGGCGCGGCTGCGCGCCGCTTGCCCGCTCGGAGCCGAGGGCACGCTGATCCGCGGCCATGAATTCCACTATGCGCAGATGACGGCCACCGGCAACGACGAGCCGCTGGCCGACCTTGCCGACGGCCAGGGCAATCCGCTCGGCGCCTCCGGCTACCGGCGCGGCCATGTCAGCGGGACGTTCTTCCATGCCATTGCGAGGGGCTAGGGCATGAAGCTCCAGAACTTTCCCCTTTCGCTCCGGCAAGTCCTCGATGACATCGCCCTTTGCCTGGTCTTCTTCACCAGGCTGCCGCTGCCCGTCTTTGATTTTCGCGGGCGCAGCCTCGCCGCCGCGATCTGGGCCGCCCCGCTCGCCGGGCTTGCCGTCGGACTGATCGGCGCGGTCGTCTACGCCACTGCGGAACGATTCGGCCTTGCCATGGGTCCGGCGGCAGCACTTGCGCTTGCCGCAACATTGCTCACCACCGGCTGCCTGCACGAGGATGGGCTGTCCGATGTCGCCGATGGCTTTGGCGGCGGCAAGTCGCGCGGTGGAAAACTGGAGATCATGCGCGACAGCCGCATCGGCGCCTATGGCGCGTCGGCACTGGCCCTGTCGCTGCTGATCCGCTGGAGCGCGATTTCGGAATTCGCCGACCCCACACAAGCCCTCCTGGCGCTCATTCCCGCGCACGCCGCCTCGCGCGGATTGCTGGGCGCCTTCATGCATCTCTTGCCCCCGGCGCGGTCCGACGGCCTCTCGGCCGGCGCCGGCAGCGTCTCGGCCGAGGCCGCAATAGCCGGCGCCGTGCTCGGCGCTATACCGCTCCTCCTGCTCGGGCCAGGCGGCGCCATTGTCGCGATCGTCCTGCTTGGTCTGCTGTTTGCCGCGTTCCGCGCCCTGTGCCTCAGCCAGATCGATGGCCAGACCGGCGACACGATCGGCGCCCTTCAGCAACTTGGCGAGATCGCAGTCCTGCTCGTCGCTTCCGTATCCCTATCCTGACTCTCTTTCGGAGACTTTGCCCCCATGTCTTTCAAATCGCTTGATGAACTTCGCGCTGCCTGCCTCGATCTGCCGGCCGGCAGCGACACCGCGGCCAATGCCGTCGCCCGCCGCCAGGACACGCTGACCAAGCCGCAAGGCAGCCTCGGCCGGCTGGAAACCATCGCCGCCTGGCTGGGGCGCTGGCAGGGTCGCGACATGCCGAAGCTGGACAAGGTCAAGGTCTTCGTCTTTGCCGGCAATCACGGCGTCACCGCGCAGGGCGTCTCGGCCTTCCCGTCGGAAGTCACCGTGCAGATGGTGGCGAATTTCGCCGGCGGCGGCGCCGCCATCAACCAGCTCGCCCGCATCGCCGGAGCCGATCTCGACGTCATTCCGCTCGACCTCGACCATCCGACCGGCGACTTCACCGAAGTGCCGGCGATGGACGAGAAGGCTTTCCTCGCCGCCGTCTCGGCCGGCCATGACGCGGTGACCAAGGATATCGACCTCGTCTGCTTCGGCGAAATGGGCATCGGCAACACCACGCCGGCGGCGGCGATTTCTGCCGCCCTGTTCGGTGGCGGCGCCGAGAAATGGACCGGGCGCGGCACCGGCGTCGACGATTCCGGCCTGAAGCGCAAGGTGACCGCGATCGAAGCCGGCCTCAAGCGCCATGCCGACGCGCTGTCCGACCCGCTGAAGATCGCCGCAGCCCTCGGCGGCCGCGAACTCGCCGCCATCTTCGGCGCCACGCTCGCCGCGCGCCGCAACAACGTGCCGGTGCTGCTCGACGGCTTCGTCTGCACCGCCGCCGCGGCGCCGCTGGCGCGGCTGCACCCGACCGGCCTCGCCCACACCATCGCCGCCCATGTCTCGGCCGAATCCGGCCACCGCCGCCTTCTCGAAGCGCTCGGCCTCCCGCCGCTGCTCGACCTCGGCATGCGGCTCGGCGAAGGCTCCGGCGCCTGCCTTGCCGTCAACATCGTGCGCTCGGCGCTGGAATGCCACGCCCGTATGGCGAGCTTCGCAGAGGCAGGTGTGTCGGAGAAGTGACGAGACTGCCCATAGGTATAGCAGCCTAATCAAGCGAATCTCAGATACTAAAAGCCAGCCCCTGAGATCGCGAGGGGCTGGTCTATTAACCATGCCGCGCCAATTACCAACAATTGCGAATGATTTGTGATTCAGCTCACATCTCAAAGACAACAGCCATGCCAATTACCTCGAGCCAATATTTCTGATTGTGGAAATATTACTGCAACGGAGGAAGACATGGCTCGTTCAATTCGTGTCCTCTACAGGGGTCAGCATGGTACAATTCGCAAGAATTTCAATTGGGACCCGATCAATCTTGACTCCACTGTGGTCATAACGGCGGCGGAATTCACACCCGCCTTCGGCGGCCTCGGCGGCGGCCCCAAGACACTTGGGCGCCCCAACCTTGGCCTGGCAAACGTCTATGTGACCAATGTTGGGCCTCACGGCCGGGCTGGCGTGGAAGCAGGAGGCGTTGAATTCCTCCTTCACGTCGACTGGAACAGCCCCCTGGACATTGTGGTGACCATCACCGTTTTGGATGACATCGAACAATTCTTCCAGGCATAGCGGACGTCTTGCCATCGCTATGCGCGGCGTTGGCCGCCACTATCCGATCCGGCGCTCGCCAGTTGGGCTAACTGGGCTGGCGATCGCTGCGTCTCACAGCCCTTGGCGGCTGGTTTCGCCGCACATGAAAAAAGAAAAGTTCAGCGGAAAAATTGGTGGGTGTGCACAGGATCGAACTGTGGACCCGCTGATTAAGAGTCAGCTGCTCTACCAACTGAGCTACACACCCACGCGGCCGGGAAACCCAGCGTCGGCGGGCATATAGCCGCCGATCTTGGGGATGTCTAGCCCTGCCGGGATCATTTCCCGACAAATCGCCTAAGTGCCGCACCCATCATACAAAAAGCTTGCCTTCCGCCACCTTGACGGCATGTCCGCCAATGCGGGCGGCGGCCAGTTTGCCGCCATCGACATTGAGCTCGAGGCGGATTCGCGACGGCCGTCCCATCTCCAGCCCCTGCTCGATCCAGAGTTGCGAAATGCCGTCGGTCGGGCCGTCGAAATGCATGATGGCGCCGGCAAAGGCGGCCGCTGCCGAGCCGGTCGCCGGGTCCTCATAGGAGGGGCTGCCGGGCACGATCATGCGCACATGGAAGGCGCTCTCGTGGTTCACCGTTTCGCGGCAATAGACATAGGGGCTGGCGAAAGCCCATTCGCTCTTGCGCGGCGCCAGTTCCGACCAGGCCTGGTTGTCCAGCCGGATCTGGCCCGCCGCCTTCAGGTCGGCGACCGGAATGGTCACGTAGGGCACGCCGGCCGACCAGAACGAGACCCGGTGATTCTCGAAGCCGATCTCATGCGGTCCAAGGCCAAGCGCGGCGCCGATCGCTTCCGCGTCGGCGGAGAGCTCCAGCGGCTCCGGCAGCTTCGCCAGGTCGAACTCGGCGAAGGTGGCGCCGTCATGCCTGCTCACCGCGCAGCGCACCGGGCCGATATTCTCCTCGAGCACGAAGATGCCGGCGGTCTCGCCGGCCAGGTCGGCAAGCGCGATCGCCGAACCGACGGTCGGATGGCCGGCGAACGGCATTTCATAGTCGGGCGTGAAGATGCGAATGCGGGCGCGGTGCTTGGCGTTGTCGGGCGGCAGCACGAACACCGTTTCGGACAGATTGAATTCGCGCGCGATGGCCTGCATTGCCGCAGTGTCCAGCCCCTTGCTGTCCAGGACGACAGCCAGCGGATTGCCGGCCAGCCGCTCGGTCGTGAAGACATCGTAGAGCAAGTAGTTCCGGGTCTGCATTCTTGCCTCAATCCCAACATGGGCGAAATTTAATTTGTAATTCGAACCACAAAGCCTGATCTGTGCACAGATAGGGACATTGCGCGTTATAGGGGTCCAGCGTGGACCAGATTGTCAATCCGCCAAAGACGGAATCGGATTCCGCCATCGAGACGGCGCTTGGCCTCGACCATCAGGGCCTGCGCAGGACACGCCGTCGCGGCTGGCGCTATGCCCTGTTGGCGTTGACCGCCGTTGCCGCCGCTTTTGCCGGCTACCAATTGTATTCAGCTTCTCCAGCCAGGATTGACTATACCACGGTGCCGGCCACTGTCGCCGACCTCACCGTCCAGGTCTCGGCCACCGGCACGCTGCAGCCCCTCACCCAGGTCGACATCTCCAGCGAGCTCTCGGGCGTCGTCCGATCGGTCGCGGTCGAGGAGAATCAACGGGTCAAGAAAGGCGACGTGCTGGCGACGCTCGACACCGCCAAGCTCGAAGTTCAGATCGAGCGCGCCGAAGCGTCCGCCAGGGCGGCCGCGGCCAGTGTCGAGGACGCAACGGTGACGCTGAAGGAGAACGAGAACGCTCTGACACGCGCGAACGAGCTCACCAGGCGCGGCATGGCGACTGACCAGTCGCTCGAGGCGGCGACCGCGACGCGCGACCGCGCCAAGGCTGCGCGAGACAGTGCCGAGGCCAACCTTGCCATCGCCAATGCCGACCTCAAGGCGCAGCAGACCGATCTCGCCAAGAGCACGATCTACGCGCCGATCGACGGCATCGTGCTGACCCGTTCGGTCGATCCCGGCCAGACGGTCGCTTCCTCGCTGCAGGCGCCAGTGTTGTTCATCATTGCCGCCGACCTGAGGAACATGGAACTGCAGGCTGCGGTCGACGAAGCCGATATCGGCTCGGTCAAGCCCGGCCAGCATGCCCGCTTCACCGTCGATGCCTTTCCGGAGCGGCCCTTCGACGCCGAGATCCGCGACATCTCTTATGCCTCTGTCACCACCGATGGCGTCGTCACCTACAATGCTCGGCTGGAGGTCGACAACGGCGAGCTGCTGCTCCGACCCGGCATGACCGCCACCGTCTCGGTCGTCACCAGGCAGGCCAAGGGCGTGCTCACCGTGCCAGCCACCGCCTTCCGCTACCGGCCGGCGCCGCCGGTCGCACGCACATGGAGCCTGCGCGACTTGTTCACCGGCCGCATGGGCCGCCCCGGCCGTCAGCGCGACGCGGCGCCGAGACCGACCGACGGCTCGCGCACGCTCTATGTGCTGGAAAACGGCCGGCCGCACGCGGTCAACGTCAGGGTCGGTTCCACCGACGGCGAGCTGACCGAGATCACGTCCGGCCTCGACGAGGGCGCGCAGGTCATCACCGGCTCGCAGCTGCGGAACTGACGCCGTGTCAGGCTCCACGCTGATTGCCTTCGACAAGGTCTGGAAAAGCTACGGCCAGGGCGAGGCCCGCGTGCACGCGCTGGCCGGCGTCGATCTCGCCATCCGCAAGGGTGAATTCGTCGCCATCATGGGCCCGTCGGGTTCCGGCAAGTCGACGGCGATGAACATCATCGGCTGCCTCGACACGCCGACGGCCGGGACCTACAGTTTCGAGGGCATCGATGCCGGCCGGCTCGACCGCAACCGCCGCGCCATGCTGCGCAACCTCTATGTCGGCTTCGTCTTCCAGGGCTACAATTTGCTGCCGCGCACCACGGCGGCAGAGAATGTCGAGCTGCCGCTGATCTATCGCGGCGTCGCCGCTCGCGAGCGTCGCCAGCTTGCCATGCAGGCGCTGGCCGAGGTCGGGCTTGTCGGGCGCGAGCATCACACGCCGGCCGAGCTCTCCGGCGGCCAGCAGCAGCGGGTGGCGATCGCGCGCGCCATCGTCACCAGGCCGACGCTGCTCGTCGCCGACGAGCCGACCGGCAATCTCGACACCGCCCGCACGCACGAGATCATGGAGCTGTTGACGCGGCTCAACGCCGGGCTTGGCCTCACCATCGTGATGGTCACGCACGAGGCCGACGTGGCAGCCTACGCCGAGCGCACGATCCGCTTCCTCGACGGCCATGTCGCGTCCGACTCCAACAAACTGGAGGCGGCCCAATGATCTGGGAGACAGTTCGCCTTTCGCTGATCTCGATCCGCCGAAACGTGCTGCGCTCGTTCCTGACCTTGCTCGGCATTGTCATCGGCGTCGCTGCCGTCATCGCCATGCTGACCATCGGCTCCGGCACCACCCAGAAGGTCAAGTCCGACATTTCCAAGCTCGGCAGCAATTTGCTCGTCGTCCGCTCCGGCCGCCCGGCCGGGCCAGGCGGACCGGGCGGGCTCGACCAGGTCGTTCGTCCGCTTGCCGACAAGGACCTTGCCGCGCTCGTCAAGCATCTCGACGGCGCCCGCGCCATCTCGCCCGCCTCGCAAAAGCAGGTCCGCGTCATCTTCGGCACCGAAAGCGTGACATCTGGCGTCACCGGCACCGACAGCGCCTATCTCGACGCACGCGACTGGAAACTGGTCTCGGGGCGTCCGTTCAGCGATTCCGAGACCCGCGCCGGCGCCGGCGTCTGCCTGGTCGGCGAGACGGTGCGCCAGCAATTCTTCGGCGCCGGCGATCCGGAAGGCGAGACCATCCGCGTCAACCGCACCTCCTGCAAGATCATCGGCCTCTTGGAACCCAAGGGCTACACCGGCTTCGGCCAGGACCAGGACAATGTCGTGCTGATGCCGCTTGCCGCCTACCAGCGCCGCATCGCCGGCAACCGCGACATCGATTCCATCTACATCGCCGCCGACGACCGCACGCCGACAACCGAACTGCAGCCGCGCGTCGAGGACATCCTGCGCGACACGCGCCGCGTCACGCCCGACCGCGATGACGATTTCTCGATCCGCGACATGACACAGATCGCCGACGCCATGGCCAGCGCCACCACCACCATGACCGGCATGCTGGGCGCCGTCGCCGGTGTCAGCCTGCTGGTCGGCGGCATCGGCATCATGAACATCATGCTGGTCTCGGTCACCGAGCGCACGCGCGAGATCGGCATCAGGCTGGCGATCGGCGCGCATGAGAAGCACATTCTCATCCAGTTCCTGGTCGAGGCGACGGTGCTGTCGCTCTTCGGCGGCATCATCGGCATCCTGATCGGGCTCTCGCTCGCCGCCATCGCCTCGGTGGCGCTGACCATCCCCTTCGCGCCGAGCCCGGCGGTCATCCTGCTCGCCGTCGGCTTTTCAGCGCTGATCGGCATGGTGTTCGGCTTCTTCCCGGCGCTGCGCGGCGCCAGGCTCGACCCGATCGACGCGCTGCGGCACGAGTGAGGCGCAAGGCAGGCGCGGCCTCGCCTGCCCTCTGTCGCCGTGCATCCGGCAATGCTACTGCTGTGACCTTTGGCGCATGGGGGAGATACGAATGAGCAAGAAGGCGCGGCTGGTCCTGACGCTGGCGATCATCGAGGCCGGCCTGGCTGGCCTGTGGTGGTATCTCGCCAGCTACGGCCTCCAGAATCCCGATCGCGTCGCCGCGAATTTCCAGGAGGTCGTCGGCCAGACGATGGGAATGGCGATGGGCGCGCTGCTTGGCCTCGGCGTGATCCTGTTCTTCGTCGCCGCCCGCAACGACCGTAAGGCATTGCCGGATAAGGGACAGCGCTGACCACCACCAAGAGCGGCCCTCTCAGAACGGAAGCCGCGCGTTCTCCTTGACCTCCTTCATGACGAAGAAGGTCCGGGTTTGCCGAACGCCCGGCAGCGCGATCAGCTTCTGCCCGTGCAGCTTGTTGAAATCCGCCATGTCGCGGACCCGTATCTTCAACAGATAGTCGAAGTCGCCGGCCACCAGATTGCAGTCGAGGACCTCCTTGAGCTTCAGCACGGCCTCCTCGAAAGCGGCGAAGCTTTCGGGCGTCGAGCGGTCGAGCACGACGCCGACCATCACCAGCGCGCCAAGGCCGACCGTAGCGGGGGCGATCTCCGCCCTGACTCCGGTGATATAGCCCTCCTCGAACAGGCGCTGCGTGCGCCGGTGGCAGGTGGCAGCGCTGACGTTCACGCGGGCCGCCAGTTCGGCATTGGTCAACCGTCCCTCGGCCTGAAGGGCGCGCAGGATTTTGACGTCGATGCGATCCAGAGTTTCGGCGGAAGATTCTTCCATTTCTGCTGCCCTCTTCGAATGGTTAGGCCAATCATATCGCTGATTTGCGGGAGATGTGAAAAATCCGCCCGCAAGTTCGAGAGCACCTTTCGAGCCACTGCGCCTATGATCGCTTCATGAAAATCACCAGAAGCGGAGACAGAACGATGTCACTTCTCGCCAAGTTTGAACGCTATCCGCTGACCTTCGGCCCGACACCGATCGAGCATCTGCCGCGGCTGAGCGCTGCGCTGGGCGGCAAGGTGCAGGTCTACGCAAAGCGCGACGATTGCAATTCCGGGCTGGCGATGGGCGGAAACAAATTGCGAAAGCTCGAATACATCGTGCCGGATGCTCTTCGGTCCGGCGCCGACACACTGGTGTCGATCGGCGGCGTCCAGTCGAACCATACGCGGATGGTCGCCGCGACGGCTGCCAAGATCGGCATGAAATGCGTGGTGATCCAGGAGAAATGGGTGCCTCACTACGACGCGGTCTACGACCGGGTCGGCAACATCCTGATGACACGCCTGATGGGCGCCGACAGCCGGCTGGTCGACGACGGTTTCGACATCGGCATCCGCAAAAGCTGGGAGGACGCCATCCAGTCGGTGAAGGATGCCGGCGGCAAGCCCTATCCGATCCCGGCCGGCGCCTCGGTGCACAAGTTCGGCGGGCTGGGCTATGTCGGCTTCGCCGAGGAGGTGGCCCGGCAGGAAGCCGAGCTCGGCTTTGCCTTCGACTACATCATCGTCTGCGTCGTGACCGGCTCGACGCAGGCCGGCATGATCGTCGGCTTCGCCGCGCAAAACCGTGCCGACCGGGTGATCGGCATCGACGCCTCCGGCACGCTCGACCAGACCCGCGCCCAGGTCCGCCGCATCGTCGACGACACCGCCGCCCTCGTCGGGCTCGGCCGCGCCGTCCGCGACGACGAGATCGTCATCAACCCCGACTATGCCTATCCCGCCTATGGCGTTCCGTCGGACGCCACGAACGACGCGATCCGGCTGGCGGCCCGCACCGAGGCCATGATCACCGATCCGGTCTACGAGGGAAAGTCGATGCAGGGCCTGATCGACCTGACCAGGAAGGGCTTCTTCCCCGAGGGCTCGCGAATTCTCTACGCGCATCTCGGCGGCGCGCCGGCCATCAACGGCTACAGCTATTACTATAAGGACGACGGCGGCTCCCGGAAAAGCATGCCGGACGAGGCGCTGCCGCCGATCTTCCCATGAGGCATTACAGGACTTCGTGGCCGCCCGCGAAATGCCATTCGATCAGCGGCTTCATATGTCCCATCAGCCCGTCCGGCAGGTCGGTGGCATCGCGGATGACGACGGGAGCTTCGATCTCCGGTTCCGCCTCCGTGGCGACGAAGGCGCTGATCCGCCGCGCGATCTCGTCGGCTGGCTCGCTCACCCGATAGCGGCGGAAGATCACCGTGCCGCTCGGCGTCGACAGCGCATGATAGTGCCGGCCGCGTTCGGCGCCCGACAGGTCGATCGCTGTCTCCTCGCGCACCTCGCGGATCATGTTGAGGTCGACATCGACGAGGCCGTCGCGGAAATCGATCGGCTCGAACGAGCCGGCGGCGAAGTAGACGCGGCCGGCATTGACGGTATGCGCGCCCATGCGGATCGCCACCAGCGCATTGTCGCCGGCGACCAGCATGGCATGCGCATAGGCATGCTCGGCGCCGCTCGCCTCGCGCTTCTTCCGCCACAGCATGAAGGTCGAATATTTCACCGCATGGCAGCGGCCGACGAGCCCGCCGTCGCGATAGGCGAGCGCCGAGAGCAACACCACCGTGCCGTCGAACAGCGCCGGGTTTGCCCCCATCTCGCGCCGCCAGTTCTCGGCGATCGCCTCGGCGTTGTCGCGTTCGAACGGATGCGGGCCGGGGTCGAGCCGGACATCGACCTTGTCGACCGGCAGGATGACGTTGCGCGGCAGATCGAAGCTCACCCGCCGATCCTCAGGCCATGTCCAGGGCGATCACCACCGGGCAATGGTCGGAGGCCTTCGGTCGGTCCCAGCCGGCGCGCGGGAAGCGCTCGACCTCCTGGCCCGCCGGAAAGATGGTGCGCCAGGGCTGGCCGTTGCGGACGATGTCGGGAACGGCGGTCGCGTTCTTCGCCGCCAGCCCCTTCGACAACAGGATATAGTCGAGCTGGCAGAGGTGCCGCTCCTCAGGACCGCGCGTGTGGTAAAAGCTCCAGCGGTCCATCTCCGGCCGCCGCTCGACCACGTTTTCGCAGAAGCCGCCGGCGGTCAGCACGTTGATGCAGGACTGGCTCTCGTCGATCACCTGGAAACGGTAGCCGTCGACGCTGTCGCCCTCGATCTTCACCCGCTGCCGGTAGTCGTTCATGTCACCGCAGATCGCCCAGCGCTTGTCGGCGGCATGATCCTTGCCGAAGCGCTCCTCGATGATGCGGCGCACCGCCTGCGCCTCGGCGACGCGCAGCGGCATGGTCGCCTCGCGTCCGTCGAGGCCGTTGCGCGGCGATCCCATCGACTTGAAGTGGACCAGATAGAGCGTCAGCGGCGCGCCGCCGATCTTCAGGTCGACCTCGAGGCAGTCGCGCCGGAAGATGCGCTCGATGGCCTGATAGCCGAGCGTCGCCAGTTCCGGCGTGAACAGGCCGAATTGCTCGAAGGTGACGTGGGCGTGGCTGGTCATGCGCACGAATTCGATCGGCTGGCCCTCGGCCGTCTCGCTGCGCATCATCACGGCAACGTCGATGCCGCGTGAATCATTGCCGGCCGTGGTGTATTTCTGCCGGTAGCCCTGCCCGACCATCTTGAACAGATAGCCATATTCGAAGGCCTTCAGCGCCTCGATATTGTCGACCTCCTGCATACAGATGATGTCGGCACGGGTGGCGGCGATCGCCAGCGCGGTGAGCTGGCGAGTGTCGTCGGACTGGGAAATGGCGCGCGCCTGCTCGAGCATCTTGTACTCGGCCTCGCTCTGGATATCGAACAGCGCCAGCGTGCGATCCTCGTTGAGCTGGTTGCGGTAGCCGGAAAAATCGAACCTGTTCATCAGGTTCTCGACGTTGAAGGTGGCAAGGCGCAGCGACATGGCCGTGACCTTTGCCCAGAACTCCCGATGAAGACAAGGGCCTCCCGTGCGCCCGTCATGGTTGACGGAACCTTTCCGTTCATCCGCCGTTCAGACGGCAAGTTCCATAAATAGGCCTCTTCCCGGGGTATTCTGGGCGTGGGGCCTGTAATCTTCGGAGTGTGCAATGAAACCGCTCTTTTTGTCTTCGTTGAGGTCCGGTCTGCTGACCCTGGGCCTTGTGGCGGGGGTGACGGCGCCTTCGCTGGCCGGTCCGATCCTTGAGCCCGACCTGTCGGTCCCGTCCAACCTAGCGGCGCCGGGCATTACACCCGTCCGCGACGAGTGGGCTGGCGGCAATGACCGGCAACTCAACAATGAGGAATGGCGCTGGCGTAACCGCGACGGCCGCTGGCGGTCCGGCAATTTCCGCGAGCGCAATTTCTCCCGCAACTGGGATGGTGACAATAACTGGAACGGCGACGACTGGCGCTGGAGACGCCACCATCACCGCCGCCATTTCCGAGATTCCGATGCCGCAATTCTTGGTCTTGGCCTGGGTCTCGGCCTCGGCAGCCTGTACTACAACAACGGCTACAACGGCTACAACAACGGCTACTATGTTGAGCCGCCCCACCGGATCTATCGGACACAGCGCCGTTCCAGAGCCCACGTCCAGTGGTGCTACGACCGCTACCGCTCGTACCGGGCATGGGACAACACGTTCCAGCCCTATAACGGCCCGCGCCAGCAGTGCTGGTCGCCGTATAGCTGAGCGGCAAGGGATCGAAGAATGCTCGAACGGCGCCGCGCCTCGCGGCGCCGTTTTTGCCTGGGCAGCGCCATCACGCTATCGGCGCTAACGCGCTGTTCATCAGGCGGGTCTATCACAGAGGCTGACCGGATCGCCCGGCAGCGGAAAGCCATGGCCGAGGACGAAAACAGGGACAAGCGCAGGCAGCGCGTGCTGAAGGGCGCGTCCATCCTGACCGGCATCGCCAATTCCGAGGTCAAATGCACGCTGCGCAACATGCATGCCGGCGGTGCCGAGCTGAATGTCCCGATCGAGGCGCGCGTGCCCGACGAGTTCCTGCTCTACGTGCCGACCGACGGCATCGGCTACAAGGCCGTGGTGCGCTGGCGCCGCGACGGCCGCATCGGCGTCGAGTTCACCGGCACCGAACCGAAGCCGCACTGGCACTACGGCTGAAGCGGGCTCTTTTCCACCGCGAACTCATCCGCTTAACGAAAAGCCGGCGGATTGCTCCGCCGGCTCGGTGTTTCTCGACCGGAAGCTTGATGACAATTCGCCCTGCCGAGTCAGCTGGTGCGGGTTTCGAGAACCGGAGCGGAGCGGACATTGAAGTCCGTGAGCACCGCAGAAACCCGCGGCAGATGGCCGGCAGGGTAGAATTGGCACCGCGCGTCCGCAGGGCGAAGCCCGAGGACGCGCAATGCAAAGACCGTGGATCGCCTCAGTTCTTGGCCTTGTCGACCAGCTTGTTCTTGGCGATCCACGGCATCATCGCGCGCAGCTTCGCACCGACCTCTTCGATCTGGTGGCTGTCGTTGTTGCGGCGGATGCCCTTGAAGCGCGCCAGGCCGGCCCGGTATTCCTGCATCCATTCCGAGGTGAACTTGCCGGTCTGGATATCCTTCAGCACGCGCTTCATCTCGGCCTTGGTCTCGGCGGTGATGATGCGCGGACCCGAGACATATTCGCCCCATTCGGCGGTGTTCGAAATCGAGTAGTTCATGTTGGCGATGCCGCCCTCATAGATCAGGTCGACGATCAGCTTGACCTCGTGCAGGCACTCGAAATAGGCCATTTCCGGCGCGTAGCCGGCTTCCACCAGCGTCTCGAAGCCGGCGCGGATCAACTCGACCAGACCGCCGCAGAGCACCACCTGCTCGCCGAACAGGTCGGTCTCGCATTCCTCGCGGAAATTGGTCTCGATGATGCCGGAGCGGCCGCCGCCGACGCCGCAGGCGTAGGAGAGCGCCAGATCGAGTGCATTGCCGGAAGCATCATGGTTGACGGCCACCAGGCACGGCACGCCGCCGCCCTTCTGGTATTCGCCGCGCACGGTGTGGCCCGGGCCCTTCGGCGCAATCATGACGACGTCCACGGTCGACTTCGGCTCGATCAGGCCGAAATGCACGTTGAGGCCGTGCGCAAAGGCAATCGCCGCGCCATCGCGGATGTTCGGCGCGATCTCGTTCTTGTAGATGTCGGCCTGCAGTTCGTCGGGCGTCGCCATCATCATCAGGTCGGCCCATTTGGCGGCGTCCGCGACGGTCAACACCTTGAGCCCGTCGGCCTCGACCTTCTTGGCGGTCGCCGAGCCGGCCTTAAGACCGATGGCGATGTCCTTGACACCGGACTCCTTGAGGTTGAGCGCATGCGCCCGGCCCTGGCTGCCATAGCCGATGATGGCGACCTTCTTGCCCTTGATGAGGTTGAGATCGGCGTCACGATCGTAATAGACACGCATTTTCGTCTTCCTTCCCGTTTTGAAGATCAGAGGGCTCGGGGCCCGGTTTTTGCTCCGTAAAGAGCGAGAAACTGCTGCGTCGCACGGGCGGCATCGCCACCGATCGTCGCCTCAGTCAATTCCAGCCGGTCGCCGAGCAGAAGCCTCATCTGCACATCGCGGGCGACCAGCCCGAAAAAGGTGCGGAATGCCGTTTCGGCATCCGCGAAATCCAGCAATCCGGCCTCGCGTCCCGCTTCCAGCACCGGCTTCAAGCGCCTGGCGAGCGCGAAACGTCCATTCTGCAGCACTATGGCGCCGAGGTCATCCTTGCCGGAACCGGCATGGCCGACGGCTACCCGGTTCAGCGCGATCGAGGTGTCGCTCGAAATCACCTTGAGCCAGTCCGAGGCGAAGCGTTCGAGGCTCGCCGTCAGCGAGGCGATGTCGAGGCCCTTGCGGTCGACGGGCGCCACGCGAACCTTGGAGGCCTGCCACTGCACCGTCGCCGTCAGCAGCCCGTCGCGGTCACCGAACCATTTGTAGAGCGTTTCCTTGGAGCAGCTTGCCCGCCGCGCCACCGCGGTCATGGTCAGGCTGTCGCCCTCCTCGACCAGCAGGCGAAGGGCGGCGTCGAGAACGGCCTGCTGCCGCTCCGTCAGCGCTTCGCTGCTGTCGATCTCGGCGCCGGCCTGCAACACGTTTCTTTCTCGCCTGATGAAAGGTCACGCCCGTTCTTGGTGGCGTACCGTACGTTACGGTTCGGCATATTGCGCAATCCTGCTGCCGACGCAAGGACAAAATGGAGAAAATCATTTTGGTATCCAGATGCAGCGCGCAACCCGCCAGGTCTTGGCTGGCTCAGTCGCCGGCAGGCGGATCGCGCAACCTGCCGAGCAGGGTGGCCAGTGTCTCAAGGTCCTCGACCGGAAGCCTGGCGCCCACCAGCTCGGCGATCGACCGCCCGTAGGCGGCCCACATGCGGCGGCGGGTCTCGCGCCCGCTGCCGGTGATGCGGATGGTCTGGCCGCGGCCGTCATCCGCGACCGGCAGCTTCTCGATCAGGCCATCGGCCTCGAGCCGGGCCAGCAGCCGCGAGATGTTGTATTGCGCAAACAAGGTCCGCTCGATGAGCTGGAACGGCCGCAGCCCGCCCTCGCCCGCTTCGGCAAGCTCGTGCAGCACGTCGTACCAGGCGAGCGGCGGCAGGCCGTTCTCCTTTAGCGCATCCTCGACCTTTTCCATGAGCTGGCGCGAAACGCGCATCAGGCGCGCCCAGGCCTTTATGGCGGCGGGTGAAGGCGATGTCTTCGTCATGTGCGCAGCCTAAGCGATAGATGCAATTGCATCAAGCTTGACGTTCGATGCATTTGCATCCATATCAATGCAACTGCATCTATATGGAGTCATCGGATGAAACACGAAATCTGCAAGGTCACCGGGGAAAGTGAGACCAGCAAGCTGACCCTCGTCAGCCATCACCTCTGCCCCTATGTGCAACGCGCGGCGATTGCCCTTGCCGAGAAGGGCGTGCCGTTCGAGCGCGTCATGATCGATCTCGCCGACAAGCCGGCCTGGTTCAGGGCGAGATCGCCGCTCGGCAAGGTGCCGCTGCTCAGCGTCGATCGCGACGGCGAAGAGACGGTGATTTTCGAGTCCGCCGTCATCCTCGAATTCCTCGAGGAAACCGAGGCCAATCCGCTACACCCAGCCGATCCGCTGACACGCGCCCGGCACCGCGCCTGGATCGAGTTCGGCTCGGCCACGCTGAACGCCATCGGCCGCTTCTATGCCGCCTCCAGCGAGGCCGCCTTCACCGCCGAGAGCAAAGGCCTGTCGGCGATGTTCGATCGGCTCGAAGCGGAACTAGCAGGCCGCACCAGCCCCGGCCCCTGGTTCGCCGGCGAGCGTTTTTCTCTGGTCGACGCCGTCTATGGCCCGATCTTCCGCTATTTCGACGTCTTCGACGAGATCGGCGATTTCGGCATCCTCGGTGGAAAGCCCCTTGTCCAGGCGTGGCGCCGTGCATTGAGCGGACGGCAGTCGGTGAAGGACGCGGTCGATCCTGATTATCCGCAGCGCCTCGAGGCTTTCCTGCGGGCCAAGGCTTCCCATCTCTCGGAACTCATCCGGCAGCGCGATCAGGCCACCCCGCTTCCTGAAGCCCGATACGCCTGAACGGGTCGACCACCGTTCCGGCCACCATCGAAGCCAGCAACTGAGGCGCCGGCGGGATTTTGGCGATCGTCGCCACCAGGCGGTCGCGGATGAAGGGCAGCGCCACGGAATCGGACTGATAGAACGGCGTGAAGGCCAGCGACAGCGCCTGGAAGATGCGCACGTGCCAGCGCCGCGCCTTTGCGTAGCCCTCCAGCGCCGCATCGACGCTGCCCGCCCGCGCAAGCGCATGGCTGAGCGCCGCCGCGTCGAGCAGCGCCATGTTCGCCCCCTGGCCGAGCTGCGGGCTGGTCGAATGGGCCGCGTCGCCGATCACCGCCAGCCGCCGACCGATGGGCTGCCTCATCGTGTGATGGCCATAGCGCGCCAGCGACAGTTGCTCGAAACTCTCGATCTGGTCGGTGAAGGCGGCGCACTCCGGCCACAGCGAGACCACCCTTGCCTTCCAGGCGTCGAGCCCCGCGGCGCGGGCGCTCTCGGCATCCGCCGGCTTCAGGCTCCAGAAGAAGGCAGCCATCCGTTCGGCGCCGGGCTCGGGCCGGCCGATCGGCAGCACGCCGATCATCACGCTCGCTTTGTCATAGCGCTGCAGCAGCGCGTTCTCGTCAAAGCCCTCGCCTCTCCAGCCGAGCGAGGCCCAGAACGCGCCATAGGTGAGTGGCCTGGGTTCAGTTGGATCGTTGAGGCTTTGGCGGCGCAGCCTGGAGCGCGCGCCACTGGCATCGACGACAAGATCGAACGACCCTGCCTTGCGTCCGTTGCCGCAGAGCAGCACGGCCCTTTCGCCGGTCTCCAGCGCTTCGACCTCGACATTGGTCTCGATCGCGATCGCTTCGCGCCGGGCGGCGCGGAACAGCACGCCGAACAGCGCCGCCCGATGCACCGCCAGCCCGAATCGGCCGCCGCGTTGGGCATCGTAGCGGACGTCGAGCACCGTGCGGCCGCTTCTGGCGTCGGCGCCGTGCAGGCGATCGATGCGGCTGCCCAGTGAAAGCATGTCGCCGAGCAGGCCGAGTTCGGCCAGCACGCTGAGCCCGGTCGGCTGCAGGATCAGCCCGGAACCGACCGGCTTCGGCTCATCGAACCGTTCGAAGATGGTGACCCGGTGCCCTGCCCGCTTGAGATAGAGCGCGGTGGCCAGCCCGGCCGGCCCGGCGCCGGCAATCGCGATGTCCAGAGATTTTTGCATTGCCCGCCCAACCCGAAGTGGCCGGACAATCCTTCAGCGGCATGGCTAAATCAAGCCACCGCGCCGTCGCAGCGTGGGTCAGGCCTGCGCCGCGTCGAATGCGGCGCGCGCCTCGCGCACCGCGTCATGGTTGAGTTCGGCCCATTGGACGAGCTGATACAGGGGCACGAACATCGAACGCCCGAGATCGGTCAGGCTGTATTCGACACTTGGCGGCTTGGTTGGGAACACCTCGCGATGGACGTAGCCGTCGCGCTGCAATTCGTGCAACGTCTGGGTCAACATGCGCTGCGAGATGTCGGGAACCAGCCGCCGCAGTTCACCGAAGCGATAAGGCTTTTCCGCAAGCGCCGTTACCAGCAACGGGCTCCATTTGCCGTTCATGCCTTGCATGACGTCGCGAACCGGGCAATCGGCGAAATTGGCGCCGTCCGTCATCGCCTTGTAGATCTCGATCTTCGATTTCAGATTGACGATCTTGCCGTCCATCGCTGGTTCCCTGCGTGTGCCTACGTCCCGGAAAACTGCCTTCTTTACGGGGAGCGGTCAATTCCTAATTTAGTGC
>NZ_RZOF01000480.1:0-3541 GCF_003998955.1 Mesorhizobium sp. M4B.F.Ca.ET.017.02.2.1
CGACCAGCACAGTTTCGATTGGACGGATGCGCGCCAAGGCCGTCACTTCGAAGCTTGCCTGATTGCCGGCGCCGAATATCGTTAGAACCTTGGCATTTCTCCTCGCGAGAAGGTCGGCCGCAACTGCGTCGGCAGCCGCCGTCCTGTAGGCGTTGACCTTTCCCGCCTCGATCACGGCGCCGAGCCGGCCTGTCTGCTGATCGAGCAGCACGATGGTGGAGTTGTGGCGGGGAAGGCCTCTTGCCGGGTTGCCCGACCAAAAGGAGCCGATCTTTACTCCAGTCAGGTCATCTGACGAGCCGGCCTTGATCGAGAAAGTATTTGACACCTCCCGCGCTCGTCCGAGAATAGCGGGAAAGACCCTCCCTTGCGGCGATGTTGCCGCCACAAGGGCGGCCTGTGCAGCCTCGAAAGCAAGGTCGTGCGTAACAAGGGCGGCCGACTCCTCTTCGCTAATATAGATCATCCAAATGCCTCGTGAGGTTTGTCGCTCCAGCCATGCCGGAGGCGCAAGGCGGCGGACAATTTCTCGCTCGACATGCGCGATCCGACATGCCGAAGGGCGGCTTGGAACAAATGTTTCCGCCGAATTGAAAGGGCAAAACAGCAGGGAAGTCCGCCCGTCCGAGGCGACTCTAGGTTCAGTTTCAATCGACCCAGGACGAAAAGACCGCAGTTCGCTATGACCCTCGAATACGCAAGAAAAACCCCTAGCGGGCCTTTCGATCTGACGAAATTCGAAGTCCGGCATGTGCCGGGCGCGCTGAAGCTGTCGCAGGAGATGGGCTGGCCCTATCGCTCCGAGGATTGGGAGTTTGCCGCTGCTGTCGGCCAAGGGCTAGTCCTGATGCATAACAGCGCCGTGATCGGTACGGCCATGTGGTGGAACTACGGAGAAGCCTACGCCAGTGCCGGCATGATCATCGTCACTGCATCCGCGCAAGGCGGCGGCTTCGGCTCGCAGCTCTTTGATGGCCTGCTTGCAGCGACGGGCGGACGGAACCTGTTGCTCAATTCGACGGACGAGGGGCTCACGCTCTATAAGCGGCGCGGCTTTGCCGCCTGGGGCACCGTGTTCCAGCACCAAGGCCCATTGGACGTCGCGGTGGTTCCGGGTGATCGCGGCGACATTCGCCCGGCGGCTCTTTCCGACCTCGTGGCGATCCAAGCTTTCGACGAGCGGGCGTTTGGCATGCCCCGTCGGGCGATGGTGGCTGCTCTTGCCGATGTCGGCGACGTGGCGGTGATCGACCACGGAGGGCGGATTGCAGGCTACGCCATTGCCAGGCGATTCGGGCGCGGCTACGTCATCGGCCCTGTTGCAGCCGAAAGCGTCCACGACGCGCAGCGCCTGATCCTGGCCCAGCTTTCGGGGCTCAAAGGGCAGTTCGTGCGCATCGACATCCATGCCGAACACGGCTGGGGGGATTGGCTGGGAAGCTTGGGGCTCGAGCAAGTCGGTCAAGCGACCGCCATGGTCAAGGGGCAGCGACCCGTCTCGGCAGGCCCGGCCCGTATGTTCGCCCTGGCGAACCAGTCGTTCGGTTAACCTAAATGAGGACTCGGAGCGATGCAGCCAACTCTAAGTATGCGTGAAGAAAGCAAAACAATTCATGCCCTCGCTACCCCATCGTTGCTTCTGGATCGAGCACGGCTGGAGCGCAACATTTTGCGTCTCGCCGAGCACTCTAGAAACCTCGGCGTGGTACTGCGCCCTCATATGAAGACGGCCAAGAGCATCGATGTCGCCCGACAGATATTCCCCGGCGAACCCGGCCCGATCACGGTCTCGACCATCGCCGAGGCCGAATATTTTGCTGGCCACGGCTTTCGCGACATGACCTATGCGGTCGGCCTGTCTCCGGCTTCGGCGACCCGCGCTATGGAGCTTTGTCGCCGCACGGGCGTCGATTTGAAGCTGCTCCTCGATACCGTGGAACAGGCCGATGCCTTGGCAGACGTGCGCGCGCTCACCGGCGTGACACCGTCCGTCTTCCTCGAGCTGGACTGCGACGACCATCGCGGTGGATTGAAGCCGGACGATCCAAAGCTGGTCGAAGTTGCCGACAGGGTCGTCGCGGCGGGCGGCAAGGTCGCCGGCGTCTTGGCCCATGCGGGCGAGTCATACGGTTTGAGCACCCCCGATTCACTGGTGAGGGCAGCCCAGAACGAACGTTTTGCCACCGTGCGCGCCGCCGAAGTCCTGCGTGCCCACGGTCATGCTTGCCCCATCGTCAGCCTCGGCTCGACGCCAACAGCGCACTTTGCGGAAAATCTGGAAGGCGTTACCGAGGTGCGCGCCGGGGTCTACATGTTTTTCGACCTCGTCCAGCACGGGGTCGGGGTCTGTGCCATCGACGATATCGCGATCTCGGTGTTGGCCACCGTAATCGGCGCCAAACCTGAGAAAGGCTGGGTGCTGGTCGATGCCGGGTGGATGGCGCTTTCGCGCGACCGGGGAACGGCAAACCAGCAGCTCGACCAGGGTTATGGTGTGGTCTGCGACGAGACGGGGCGGGTTTTCGAGGACTTGATCGTGTGTCAGGCGAGCCAGGAGCACGGCATCCTCGCTATCCGCAGCGGGTCGGGCAAGACTATGCCCGAGCTCCCCATCGGGAGTCGGATCCGCATCCTGCCCAACCATGCATGCGCTATGGCCGCTCAGCATGACTTCTACAGCGTCGTTAATGGAGAGAGTCGCAAGATTGATGCGCGCTGGGAGCGGATCCGCGGCTGGTAGGAGTTCCGATCTCCGCGCTTTGCATGGCACCCATGGAACTGACGCCTTGTGATGCAAACGAAACTCAGCTCCTGCGGGCTGGATCCTGAGCCGGTCGATCAAGGCTCGTCCCAACTCCTTGAAGACCGCTATTCCGGTTCCAGCCGACCCTCAGTGTTAATACGGGATGAGAGACCTAGTGACATGACCGCACCCCTCGAGCATCTGTCCCGCAACGGCCACATCGATAGGTTTTTCATTGGCGGCCAATGGCGCGAGCCGAGTGGTACCGCTACGAGCGACATTATCAATCCGGCCACGGAAAAGGTCATCACCAGGTTTCCACTCGGAAACGGAAAGGACGTGGAAGCGGCCGTTTCCGCCGCCCGATTGGCATTTGCTACCTGGAGCCGAACAAAGCCGGAGTACCGGGCGGGCTTGCTCGATCGCCTGCATGCGCTGCTCGAAACGCGCAGCGAACTGCTTGCACAATGCCTCACCCTGGAAATGGGGGCCTCGGTCGGGTATGCGCGCACAGCGCAGGTACCGCTGGCCATTGCCCATGTGAAGACCGCCCGCGATGTCCTGACATCATTCACCTTCGTCGAGCAGCGCCGCCACACGGCCGTCACCCACGAACCGGT
Source organism: Mesorhizobium sp. M4B.F.Ca.ET.017.02.2.1 (assembly GCF_003998955.1). Taxonomy (NCBI): domain Bacteria; kingdom Pseudomonadati; phylum Pseudomonadota; class Alphaproteobacteria; order Hyphomicrobiales; family Phyllobacteriaceae; genus Mesorhizobium; species Mesorhizobium sp. M4B.F.Ca.ET.017.02.2.1. The sequence goes on from NZ_RZOF01000480.1 coordinate 3,364, forward strand.
CGGTGTCTGCGGGCTGATTACGCCCTGGAATTGGCCGCTCTACCAGATCACCGCCAAGGTCGCGCCGGCACTCGCCGCGGGCTGCACACTCGTGCTGAAGCCAAGCGAACTCTCTCCATTGAGCGCCCTTCTGTTCGCGGAGGCAATCGAGGAAGCCGGCTTCCCGGCTGGTGTCTTC
>NZ_RZOF01000481.1:0-3528 GCF_003998955.1 Mesorhizobium sp. M4B.F.Ca.ET.017.02.2.1
CCTTCCCGACCCGCACCGGCCTGGTCCAGGCGGTGCGCGGCGTCACCTTCTCGCTCGGCCGCGAGCGGCTGGGCATCGTCGGCGAAAGCGGTTCCGGCAAATCGCAGACCGGCCGCGCCATCATGGGCCTGACCGCGCCGCAGGCCGAGGTCTCGGCCAAGAAGCTCAGCTTTGACGGCATCGACCTGCTCTCCATACCGTCGCGCCAGCGCCGGGCGCTGCGCGGCAACCGCATCGCCATGATCCTGCAGGATCCGAAATATTCGCTCGACCCGGTGATGAGCATCGGCCGCCAGATCGTTGAGACGCTGCGCACGCACGAGCGCGTCTCAAAGGCAGAAGCGCGCGAGCGGGCGCTGGCCATGCTGGAGGCGGTGCAGATCCGCGATCCCCGGCGCGTCTTCGACCTCCACCCGCACGAGGTCTCGGGCGGCATGGGTCAGCGCGCCATGATCGCCATGATGCTGATTGCCGGGCCGGAACTGATGATCGCCGACGAGCCGACCTCGGCGCTCGACGTCACCGTGCAGCTCGACGTGCTGAACATCCTCGACAGGCTGGTCGCCGAGCGCGGCATGGGCCTGATCTTCATCTCGCATGATCTGCGCCTGGTCTCGTCCTTCTGTGACCGGGTGATCGTCATGTATGCCGGCAAGGTGGTCGAGCAGCTCAAGGCTTCAGAGCTGCGCGACGCCCGGCATCCCTATACGCGCGGCCTGCTCAACTGCATGCCGAGGATCGGCTTCGAGCGCCATCCGCTGCCGGTGCTCGACCGCAAGCCGGAGTGGGCTGCATGACCGCGGCGCTTTCCGTCGACGGAGTGGAAGTGATCTTCGATCGCTTTCGCGCGCTGAAGGGCGTCAGCCTCGAGGTCAGGGAAGGCGAGTCCTACGGGCTGGTCGGCGAGAGCGGCTCCGGCAAATCGACGCTTCTGAGGGCAATCGCCGGCCTGGCGCCGATCGCCTCCGGCAGCATCACCGTCAACGGCAAGACCCTGGGCAAGAAGCGTGACAAGGCCTTCTACCGAGAGGTGCAGATGGTCTTCCAGGATCCGTATGGCTCGCTGCATCCGCGCCAGACGGTCGACCGCCTGCTGCAGGAGCCGCTCGCCATCCACGGCTTTGCCGACGGCGAGAAGCGTATCGAACGCGCGCTGGACGAGGTCGGCCTCGGCAATGGTTTCCGCTTCCGCTACGCGCACCAGCTCTCCGGCGGCCAGCGCCAGCGCGTCGCCATCGCCCGCGCGCTGATCCTCGAGCCCTCGATCCTGCTGCTCGACGAGCCGACCTCGGCGCTCGACGCCTCGGTTCAGGCGGAGGTGCTGAACCTGCTCGAAGAGGTGCGGCGACGGCGCAAGCTGACCTTCCTGATGGTCAGCCACGACCTCGCCATCATCACCCATATGTGCGAGCGGCTGATGGTCATGCAGAACGGCGATGCAGTGGAGACGCTGACCGCGAGCCAGTTGATCGGCCACCGGGTCAGCGAGGACTATACGCGCAACCTGTTGAGGGCGAGTGAGGGGTTTGTGAGGGCGTAGCTTTCTGTGCCGCGCAACTTGACTCACAAATGCGCCGCACCACTCTCTGACACCGCCTCGTTATGCACGCCGTCTTGCCGCCGGTCTTTCGGCTCCTTGATGCGGAACCACGTCACGTAAAGCGCCGGCAGGAACAGCAGCGTGATCGCGGTGCCGGCGATGATGCCGCCCATCATCGCGTAGGCCATCGGTCCCCAGAACACTTCGCGCGCGATCGGGATCAGCGCCAGGCTGGCCGCCGCGGCCGTCAGCGCGATCGGCCGCATGCGGTGCTCGGTCGCCTCGATGACGGCTGCCCAGCGGTCCTTGCCTTCGGCGACCAGGTCCTCGATCTGCACGATCAGGATCACCGAGTTGCGGATCAGGATGCCGATCAGAGCCAGCACGCCGAGGATGGCGACGAAGCCGAGTGGCGCGCCGCTCGGCACCAGCGCCGCCACCACGCCGATCAGGCCGAGCGGCGCCACCGCCACCACCAGGAACAGGCGTTGGAAGCTTTGCAATTGCACCATCAGGATGGTCGCCATGACGAACAGCATCAAGGGCACGACGGCCGCGATCGGCCCCTGGCTTTTGGCGCTTTCCTCGACAGAGCCCGCGGTCTCGACCGAATAGCCCGGCGGCAGCTTGGCGATGAACGCGTCGACCGACGGCTTCAGCTCGTCGACGACTGTGGCCGGCAGCACGTCGCCGACCAGGCCGGCGCGCACGGTGATGGTCGGAATCCGGTCACGCCGCCACACGGTCGGCTGCTCGAGCTCGTAGCGGATGTTGGCCACCGCGGCGAGCGGGATGGCATCGCCGGTCCCGGTCGGCAATTGCATGTTCTGCAGTGTTGCGACCGAGCCGCGATCGGCCTCGCGCGAGCGCGTCACGACATCGATCAGATAGGTGGCGTCGCGCAACTGGGTGATGGTGGCGCCGCCGACCGTGCTGTTCAGCGCGCTGGCGATGTCGGAGGAGGTGATGCCGAGCTGGCGCGCCTTGTCCTGCAGCACGTCGACCCTCAGCATACGCTGCGGCTCGTTCCAGTCGAAAGTGGGCGCCGCCAGCTGCGGGTTGGCGGAAATGATGCCGGCGAACTCCTGCGCAAGGTCGCGGACCGTCTGGATGTCGGGACCGCCGACACGGTACTGCACCGGGCGCCCGACCGGCGGCCCGAGTTCGAGCGGCTTGACGAAGGCATCGGTGCCGACGAACTCCTCGCGCAGCAGCTTTTCCAGCGCCGGCTTGACCCGGTTGCGCGCCTCGATGCTCTTGGTGACGATGACCGTCTGGCCGAAATACGGATTGGCCGGCTGCACGTCATAGGCCAGCAGGAAGCGCACCGCGCCCTGGCCGATATAGGATGAGAAATGGTCGATGTCGGGATTGCCGACCAGCGCGCGCCCTTCGAAGCGCTCCATCTGGTCGCGCGTCTCGGTGATCGACGAATTCTGCGGCAGGTTCCAGTCGACGATCAGCTCCGGCCGGTCGGACGGCGGGAAGAACTGCTGCTGGACGAGGCCGAAACCGGCGATGGAGGCGGCGAACAGCAGCACCGTCGCGATGATGGTCAGCCAGTGCCGGCGCACCGAAAGGACGAGCACGCGCCGGAACATCGAGGTGAAGCGTCCGGGCTGGTCGTGATGCTTGGCCTTCATCGTCGCCGGCAGGATGGTGACGCCGAGCAGCGGCGCGAACAGCACCGCCACGATCCATGACACCAGCAGCGACACGGCGATGACGACGAACAGCGTGAAGGTGTATTCGCCGGCGGCGCTGTTGTTGAGGCCGATCGGGATGAAGCCGGCGACCGTCACCAGCGTGCCGGTCAGCATCGGGAAGGCGGTCGATGTGTAGACGTAGGTCGCCGCCTTGCGCAGGTTGTCGCCGACCTCCAGCCGCGCCACCATCATCTCGACCGCGATCATGGCGTCGTCGACCAGCAGGCCGAGCGCGATGATCAGCGCGCCCAGCGAGATACGCTGCAGCGAGATGCCGAGATA
>NZ_RZOF01000482.1:0-3505 GCF_003998955.1 Mesorhizobium sp. M4B.F.Ca.ET.017.02.2.1
GGCCTGTTCGGGCTGGTCGGGCAGCGAGAGCCTGTCGATGTGGCCGAGGCCTTCCCGGCAAGCGGCGGCGGCGGCGCTGATCGCGGCATCGAGACCGGCGCCAGCATGCATTTCATGCTGGCGCATCACCAGCCGGTCGCGCGCGGCGTCGAGGCCGCCGCCGGCGCTCTGCTCCGGAAAGGCGGCAGCCAGGCGGTCGACGGTCTCGATCAGTGCTGTCGCCTCGCGCGGTCCGGCAAGCAGCGCCGATACCTGCTTGTAGCACTCGTTTTCGGTCTGGCAGAACGGTTCGTCCCCGGAACGAACCAGGCGCAGCAAGGCGCGCACGCTCTTCAGCCGCTTGCGGCATTTGTGCAGGCCCTGCTCGGGCTTCTCGCGCGCCGTCTCGAGATGGGCAAGCGCCTTGCCGACCTCGTCGGCCAGGATGCGCCTGACCTCGCCGGTCAGCGGCAAGCGCGGATCGATGCGAAAACTCATGCGGCGATCTCCGGAATCCCCCCAAGGGCGAGCGACGCGTTGTAGAATCTCGACTCGCCGGTGATTTCACGGCCGAGCCAATCAGGCAGCATTTCGTCAGGCACGTCTTCCGGCGTCTCGAGCTCGGCCACCACCAGCCCCGCCAGCATCCCGCCGAAGACATCGACTTCATAGAGATAGCCGCGGTGCCTAACATGGTGACGTGTCTTCTCGATGACACGTCCGACGGCGAAGGCCTGCATCTCCTGCGCCTCCGCGAGCGGGATCGAATATTCGAACTCGTCGCGCTCGCGCGCCCTGCTGCCGAACTTCAGCGTCAGCTTGGCCGAGACGCCGTCGCTGATGCGCACACGCACCGAGCGGCCGGGTGTTGCAGCAAGGTAGAACTGCCGAATGCGGATATCCGCCTCGACCCGATCGCGCCAGGCGGGGCTGGCGACCAGGAACTTGCGTTCTACTTCCTTGACCATGGCCGCGCACTAAAGCGCGCGTGGACCAACATGGCAAGCCGATGCCGAGAATCAATTTGACTTTAATCAATCGATTGATTAAACGAATATTATGAGCAAGAAAACGAGCGCCAAACCTTCCCATCGCGAAGCTTCTCCCGCCGAGCAGACACGCGCCGCGCTCGTGCACGCGGCGCTCAAGCTGTTCGGGCGGCAAGGCTATGACGGCACCTCGACGCGCGAGATCGCCGCCGAGGCCAAGGCCAATATCGGCTCGATCGCCTATCATTTCGGCGGCAAGGAAGGACTGCGCACCGCCGCCGCCGATTACATCGTCGACACGATCCAGACGATTGCCGGCCAAGCCGTCGGAAGTCAGGCAATTGGAAGTCAGGCTGGTCCGGAAGCGGCGCGGGCGCAGCTCTTCGCCGCGCTGGAGCGGATGGTGGCCTTCATCGTTGCCAGCCCGCAAGCCGGCGAGATCGTACAATTCGTACTTAGGGAGCTTTCCCATCCGACGGCCGCGCTCGACCGCATCTATGCCGGCGTGTTCGAGCCGACGCACCGCAGGCTTTGCATGATCTGGGAGCAGGCGACGGGCGAGCCGGCCGAGAGCGAGCGCACCCGGCTCACCGTGTTCACGCTGATCGGCCAGGTCATCTATTTCCGCATCGGCCGCGAGGCAGTGATGCGCCGGATGGGCTGGCGAGAGATCGGCGAAGCCGAGGCCGCCAAGGTGGTGGCGATCGCCTCGGACAATCTCGGCGCAATTCTTGCTGCCCGCAGCAACGCCGCCCGCAAGGAGGGCAAACCATGAGCTTGCTTTGTTCGCTGCCGCTTGCCGCCCAGCTGTTCGGCGCCTGCGCGCCGGCGGCGCCGCTCGCCGTCGGCTATGTCGAGGGCGACTATGTGCTTTTGGCGCCGATCGAAGTGGCGCAGGTGGAGACGGTCGCCGTCAAGCGCGGCGACCGCGTCGCGCCGGGCGCGACCGTGGTGACGCTGGAAAGCGCCGACGCCAAAATCGCCGTGGCGCAGGCCGAGGCAGCGCTTGCGCAGGCCGAGGCGCAACTTGCCGACCTGCAAGTCGGCAAGCGCCCGGAAGAGATCGCCGTGCTCAAGGCGCAAGTCGACATGGCGAGGGCGCAGGCCGCCGACGCCAAGCGCCGCTACGATCGCGCCAGCGACCTCTACAAGCGCGGCACCGGCACGCAGGCCGACTATGACACGGCGTCGGCCGCGCTGGAGACAGCCAACGCGCAGCTCGGCCAGGCCGAGGCCAACCTCGCCGTCGGCGGACTGCCGGCGCGGCCAGAGACGATCAAGGCCGCCGACAACCAGGTCAAGCAGGCGCAGTCGGCGCTGGAACAGGCTCAGTGGCGGCTGTCGAAACGCGTGCTGACGGCGCCCTCGCCCGGCCGCGTCAACGACGTGATCCGCAACCCGGGCGACACCGCCGGCCCGACCGCGCCGGTCGTCTCGCTGCTGCCGGACGGCGCCGTTAAGCTCAGCGTCTACGTGCCGGAAAACGCTTTCTCGTCGGTCAAGGTCGGCGCGCTGCTCAGCGTTCATTGCGACGGCTGCGGGCCCGAGCTGAAAGCGCGCGTCAGCTATGTGTCGCCGGACCCGGAGTTCACGCCGCCGGTGATCTATTCGCTGGAGAACCGGCAGAAGCTGGTCTTCCTGGTCGAGGCGCGACCCGAGGGCGATGCCGGCCCGCTGCAGCCCGGGCAGATCGTCGACGTCGACCTGGCGGATGCCGGAAAATGAACGTCATCGACGTCCATGGCCTGGTCAAGCGCTTCGGCAACAAGACCGTCGTCGACCATGTGACGATGACTGTGGCCGAAGGCGAGATCGTCGGCTTCCTCGGGCCGAACGGCTCCGGCAAGACGACGACCATCCGCATCATGTGCGGGCTGCTGACACCGGACGAGGGCGAGGGCACGGTGCTCGGCTTCGACATCCGCACCGACTCGCTCAGCATCAAGCGCGAAGTCGGCTACATGACGCAGAAATTCTCGTTCTACGAAGATCTGACGATCGGCGAGAACCTCGAATTCGTGGCGCGGCTCTATCAACTGAGCCCGGTCGAGGAGCATGTGGCGCGGACGCTGGAGGAGCTTGGCCTGACGACGCGCCGCAGCCAGCTCGCCGGCACGCTGTCGGGCGGCTGGAAGCAGCGGCTCGCGCTCGCCGCCTGCATCATGCACAAGCCGAAGCTGCTCCTGCTCGACGAGCCGACGGCCGGGGTCGATCCCAAGGCGAGGCGCGAATTCTGGGACGAGATCCACCGGCTGGCGAGCGGCGGCCTGACCGTGCTGGTCTCGACCCACTACATGGACGAAGCCGAGCGCTGCCACCGCATCAGCTACATTTCCTACGGCAAGATGCTGGCCACCGGCACGGTGGAAGAGGTGGTGAAGAATGCCGGGCTCACCACCTTCGTCGTGCAGGGTCCGCGCCTCGACCAGGTCGCGGAGGCGCTGCAGGGCCGCGCCGGCGTCGACCAGGTGGCGCCGTTCGGCGCGACGCTGCATGTCGTCGGCTCCGACAAACAGGCGCTCAAGGCGGCGCTCGCC
>NZ_RZOF01000483.1:0-3502 GCF_003998955.1 Mesorhizobium sp. M4B.F.Ca.ET.017.02.2.1
CGGCGTGACGCTGCTGAATGTCGTGACCTTCGTCAACAACGGCACCGTCACGGGCGGCAGCGGGATAAACGGCGCCGTTGTCGGGAACAATGGAGCCGGCGTCAGTGCCAACAATACCGGCGCAACGATCATCAACAATGCCAGCGGCATCATCCAGGGCGGCAACAGCCAGGGCGGATATGCTGGCGCCGGCGTCTTCGTGACCGGTAGCGCCACCAAGCCTGGGACGGTCGTCAATTACGGCACGATCCGTGGCGGCTCTGACCTGACCGGGGTCGGAACCGGCAACTACGCGATCCGTAGCCGGGGAACCAATATCTCGATCACCAACTATGGTACTTTGGAAGGCGGCAATGGCGTAGCGGCGATCGGTCCTGATGGAGGTTTCCCTTTCCCTGTCACGGTCGTCAACAGCGGCACGATCCGCGCCGGCACCGGCTCCACCACCGCAATCCAATTCGCCAACAATGTCGCATCCAACTCGACGCTGGAACTTCAGGCCGGCTCGCAGATCATCGGCAACGTGATCGCCGGCATCCTGAGCACGAGCGACACGCTGCGGCTCGGCGGCGACGGGTTCGCCATACTCGACGGCGCGATCGGCGCCACCGGCCAGTACCGGAACTTCGACATCCTGCAGAAGACCGGAACCGGCACTTGGGCGCTGACCGCCGACAACACCGCCACGCAGGCCTGGACGATTTCGCAGGGCACGCTGCAGCTTGGCAATGGCGGCACGACCGGCTCGATCCTCGGTGACATAACCAACAACGGCACCCTCGCCTTCGACCGCTCCGACGCCTATACCTATGCCGGCACCATCTCCGGCAGCGGCGGGGTGAGCCAGATCGGCACCGGTACCACCGTGCTTAGCGGCGCCAACAGCTACAGCGGCGGAACCACGATGTCCAACGGCGTGCTGTCGGTGGCGGCCGACACCAATCTCGGCGACGCCGCCGGCGGCCTGACCTTCAATGGCGGCGTGCTGCAGGTGACCGGGCAAAGCTATACCGGCACGAACCGCGCGATCACTTGGGGACCTCTGGGCGGCGGCTTCGATATCGTCGATGCCGGCAATCATTTTGCCGTTAGCCAGGCGATCATCGGCGGCGGCGCGCTCAGCAAGCTTGGCGCCGGCACGCTGATCCTGACCGGCGACAACAACTACGGCGGCACGACGATCTCCGCCGGCACGCTGCAGCTCGGCAATGGCGGCGCGACAGGCTCGATCACCGGCAACGTGACCAACAACGGCATTTTGGCGTTCGACCGCTCCAACGACATGATCCTTGCCGGCGCGATCTCGGGAAGCGGCGCGGTGATCCAGCAGGGCGCGGGCAGCACGACGCTCACTGGTGCGAATACCTACAGCGGCGGCACGACAATCTCGGCCGGCACGCTGATCGGCCAGGCAACGAGCTTCGGCACCGGCAACATCCTCGACGACGCCGCGCTCGTCTTCGACCAGTCGACCAATGCCAGCTTTGCCGCGGCCATCGACGGCACCGGCACCCTCACCAAGCGGGGTCTGGGCAATCTCAATCTCACCGGCACCAATACGCTGAGCGGCGCGACCACGATCGAAGCCGGCACGCTCTCGGTCAACGGCTCGCTCGCCGACTCCGCCGTCACCATTCTGAGTGGCGGCACTCTCGGCGGCAACGGCACGGTCGGCAACACGACGCTGCAGGTCGGCGGCGTCATCGCGCCCGGCAACTCGATCGGCCAGCTCACCATCCAGGGCAATTACGTCGGCGCCGGCGGCACGGTCGAGGTCGAGGCGATGCTCGATGGCGACGCCTCCTCCACCGACAAGCTCGTCATCACTGGCGACACCTCGGGCACCGCCAACGTCAAGGTGATCGGCCTTGGCGGCGCCGGCGCGCAGACGGTCGAAGGCATCAAGATCATCGATGTCGGCGGTGTCTCGGCCGGCACGTTCGATCTGCAGGGCGACTACGTCTTTCAGGGTGACCAGGCCGTAGTGGCCGGCGCCTATGCCTACAGGCTGTATCAGAACGGCATCAGCACGCCGGCCGACGGCGACTGGTATCTGCGCTCGGCGCTGATCAACCCCGTCGATCCGGGTGGCCCGACCTCGCCGCTCTATTCGCCGGCCGTGCCGGTCTACGAGGCCTATGCCGGCGTGCTGCAGAGCTTCACCCAGCTCGGCACGCTGCAGCAGCGCATCGGCAACCGCTCATGGACTGTCGCCGACCAGTCGGCGACGGGCGCAAACCAAGGCGGCAGTCCGATCTGGGGGCGCATTGAGGCCTCGCACAGCGAATTCGAGCCGGGGACCAGCACGACCGGCACAGACTACGACGCGGACCTCTGGCGGCTGCAAGCCGGCCTCGATGTGCTGCTTTCAGAAACGGCCTCGGGAACACTTTTCGGCGGCGTCACCGTTCATTACGGCACGGTGAGGTCGGACGTCTCTTCGGCCTTCGGTGTCGGCTCGATCGATACGACCGGCTACGGCTTCGGCGGCACGCTCACCTGGTATGGCAAGAGCGGCTTCTATGTCGACACCAAGGCCGAGTTGACCTGGTTCGACAGCGACCTTGCGTCTTCGACCTTGGGCCGGACCCTTGCCAAGGGCAACAACGGCTTCGGCTACGGTCTCGGCATCGAGACCGGCCGGAAGGTCGCGCTGCAGGGCAACTGGTCGCTGACGCCACAGGCGCAGCTGAGTTATGCCTCGGTCGACTTCGACAATTTCACCGATCCTTATGGCGCTCTCGTCTCCAACGACGGCAGCGACAGCCTGGTCGGCCGCCTTGGCCTGTCGGCCGACTATGAGAGCGAATGGAAGGGCCTGACCGGCCAGTCGAGCCGCTCGCATGTCTATGGCATCGCCAACCTCTATTACGACTTCCTCGACGGCTCCGATGTCGACGTGTCGGGCACGAGGCTCGTCAGTCAGACGCGGCCGCTCTGGGGCGGGCTTGGCCTCGGCGGCTCGCTGAGCTGGGCCGACGATCGCTACTCCGTCCATGGCGAACTGCTGGCACGCACCAGCCTGGAGGATTTCGGCGACAGCCATGCTTTTGGCGGCACAGTCGGCTTCAAGATGAAGTGGTAGGGCGCGAACGAGCCGCTTTCTTGGGGGAGGACACTCGCTCCGGCAGTCGCATATTGCGTCGCGAACCGGCCAGGCTATTGGTACAATGTTGCTGCGGCCGAGGCCATCGGCTGAAGCGTCCGTAAATTGAAAAGGGCGGCGCAAGCGCCGCCCCATATCCCTTGGGAGGATAGTCTCGGGTAGACGGCTCAGGCCGCCTTGGCTTCCGCGGTGATTGCGTCGGCCGCGCGGGCCGCCTTGAGCACCTTTGCCCACCAGGCGACGTCGTTGACGAGCGCCGCGGCGGCCTGGTTCAGATGCTCGAGATCCTCGAGCTTCTTCTCGCCCTGGCGAACCGCCAGGAAATCGCCCCAAGCGATATGGACCGCCGACTTGACCGGCGCCATCTGCAGCTCGACGGCGTAGAGGCGGAGCTGC
>NZ_RZOF01000484.1:0-3495 GCF_003998955.1 Mesorhizobium sp. M4B.F.Ca.ET.017.02.2.1
GCCTGTTGCTGCGACACCAGGGTTTCGGCGTGATGGCGCGGGTGCGGGCGGAAATGGATGCCGGGCGCGATCCGAGCAGCCAGCTCGCGCATGGCGCGATGATCGTGCTGGCGGCGATCCTCTTGATCATCCCCGGCTTCATCACCGACATCCTCGCCATCCTGCTGCTGTTGCCGCCGGTGCGGGACCTCGCCTGGCGGATGCTGAAAAGCCGCATCGTGCTGGCGACCAGCTTCAGCGCCGGCTTCCAGGCGCGGCCGCGCGGCAAGACGATCGATCTCGACGACAGCGACTATTCGCGCGGCGACGATTACACCCGCGGCCCCGACCACAATTCGCCCTGGCGCCGCCTCAAGGACGACTAGGCAATTTCCGGCCAACTGCGCCGAGGTTCCCCGGCAGGAATCTGCGACGGGAGATCGGTCGCAACTGTGATCCCGCGCCGAGGCGGCAAACCTTGTCTTGTCATGCCGACCATGGTAGCGAACCCCCGGTTTCAATCCGGTCAGCAAGGCTGCCCAGGCAAAAGGACAAAGGCTCATGGCCAGCAAAGACGACGCGCCGACCGGCGCCGCCAACGGCAACGGCAACGCGCAGCCGACACTCAACGTACTCGCCCAATATGTGAAGGACCTGTCCTTCGAGAGCCCCGGCGCGCCGAATTCGCTGCGCGGCCGCGACAAGGCTCCCGGCATCGCCATCAATGTCAACGTCAACGCCAATCCGCTCTCGGACAAGCAGTTCGACGTCAACCTGACGCTGAACGCCAAGGCCTCCTTCGACCAGGAAGTGCTGTTCAACGTCGAGCTGGTCTATGGCGGCGTCTTCGCCATCAGCGGCTTCCCGCAGGAACATATGCTGCCGATCCTGTTCATCGAATGCCCGCGGCTGCTGTTCCCGTTCGCCCGCCAGATCATCGCCGAAGCAACCCGCAATGGCGGCTTCCCGCCGCTGATGCTCGACCCGATCGACTTCGCGCAGATGTTCCAGCAGAAGCTGGCCGAGGACCAGGCGGCGGCCAAGGTCCAGGTGAGCTGATCCGCTCTTTATTTGGTATCGAAAAGCCCGGCCTCGCGCCGGGCTTTTTGCATGAGATGCCGGCGGGACGGTGCTAGTTCTGTGCCGCCCCGGCTTCGGCTTCCACCTTCAGCCACAGCGCCTTTTCGCCGAGCGTGCGCACCAGGCCGGCATGCGCGGCGCGCTCGGCCTCGGTGAGACGCGGCGGCAAGGCGATCGGCCGCGCGCCGATGGAGATGTCGATGTCGGCCACCTCGCCGGCGCCGTTCATCTGCACCGCCACCGCATCGAGGATCAGCGCCGCCTGCTTGCCGCCGATGAGCTCGATATAGACCTCGGCCAGCAATTCGGAATCGAGCAGCGCGCCGTGCTTGGTGCGGTGACCATTGTCGATGCCGTAGCGGCGGCAGAGCGCGTCCAGCGAGTTCGGACCCATCGGGTGCTTGCGGCGCGCCAGCGCCAGCGTGTCGACGACGCGGCCGACATCGATGGCGGGATGGCCGAGCCGGCCGAATTCCAGATTGAGGAAGCCGATGTCGAAATTGGCGTTGTGGGCGATCAGCTTGGCGCCGTCGGTGAAGGCCAGCCACTCCTCGGCGATTTCCGAAAAGATCGGCTTGCCGACCAGGTCGGCGGCGCTGATGCCATGCACGGCCTGCGCCTCGGCATGAACCGCCCGTCCCTGCGGGTTGATGAATCTGTGGAAGGTGCGGCCGGTCGGGAAGCGGTTGACCAGCTCGACGCCGCCGAGCTCGATGATGCGGTCTTCGCGCATGTCGAGGCCGGTGGTTTCCGTATCGAAAATGATCTCGCGCATCGAATCAGTCCACTCTGGACGTGCAGAATCATCCAACGGAACAAAATGGCAATGGGGACTGCTGACAGCAGGCGTCAGGAAGCGTCATTGCCCGACTTATCCCCCGCCAATTCGGCGATGATGGCCGCGACCGCGGCGCGCGCGGCGTCAAAGCCCTGGCCGGTGTCGACGATGAAATCGGCCTGGCGCCGCTTGTCGGCGTCGGGCACCTGCTTGGCGAGGATCGCAGCCAGCTTCGCTTCGCTCATGCCGGGACGCGCCAGCACGCGCGCGCGCTGCACCTCGGCCGGGGCGGTAACGACCACGACCTTGTCGACGCGGTCGCGGCCGCCGGTCTCGAACAGCAAGGGAATGTCGAGCACGGCGAGCGGCGCGCCGGCGGCGCGGTGCCTGGCAAGGAAAGCGTCGGCATCGGCGCGGACCAGCGGATGGACGATCGCTTCCAGTCGCTTCAGCGCGACGGCGTCGCCGAGCACCCGCGCGCCGAGCCTGGCGCGGTCGACGACACCCGCATCGGTGGTGCCGGGAAAGGCAGCCTCGACCAGCGGGCCGGCCTTGCCGGCATAGAGGCGATGCACCGTCTCGTCGGAATCGTGCACCGGCACGCCGGCCTCGGCAAACATCTTCGCCGTCGTCGACTTGCCCATGCCGATCGATCCGGTGAGGCCAAGCACGATCATATCCGGCGCCTTATCAATGGGCTTCGATGTCGGCAACGATCATCCGTCTGAGCTCGGCGGTGACCTCGGGCCGCGTGCCGAACCAGCGTTCGAAACCGGGCACCGCCTGATGCAGCAGCATGCCGAGCCCATCGACCGTCCACAGGCCGCGCCCACGGGCGGCGGCGAGCAACGGCGTCTCCAGCGGCACATAGACGATGTCGGTGACGATGGCATGGTCCGGCAGGCCGGCCGGATCGGCGGACAGGCCTTCATTGCCATGCATGCCAAGCGCCGTCGTGTTGACGAGCAGGCCGGCATCGGCGAGCAGGTCGCCGACAGCGTCGGCGCTATGCGCGGTAACGCCTGCGCCGAAGCGATGGCTGAGCTCCTCGGCCCGCGCCAGCGTGCGGTTGACGATGCGGATGTCGCCGACGCCGCGCTCTTTCAGCGCATGGATGACGGCGCGCGACGCGCCGCCGGCGCCAAGCACCACGGCCGGGCCATTCGCTGCCCAGCCCGGCGCGTAGTCGTCGAGATTGGCGGCAAAGCCGTGGGCGTCGGTGTTGCCGCCCCACAATTTCCCGTCCTCGAACCAAAGCGTGTTGACGGCGCCGATCGCTTCCGCCGCTTCGTCGCGGCGCTCGACCAGCGCGAAGGCCGCCTCCTTGTGCGGGATGGTGACATTGCCGCCCTGGAAACCGTTGTCCCGCAGCGCGTTCAGGAAGGCGGCGAAATCATCGGGGGCGACATCGATCGCCTGGTAGCTGCCGTCGATGCCGTATCTGGCCAGCCAGTGGCCATGGATTTTCGGCGAGCGCGAATGCGCGATCGGGTGGCCGGTGACGAAGGCCTTCTTCTCAGCCATCGATCGCCCCCAGCGCGCGCAATTCTTTCAGCACCGACAGCAGCGGCAGGCCGACGATGGTGAAATAATCGCCTTCGATTCTTTCGAAGAGCTGGATGCCTTCGCCCTCGATCTGGTAGGCGCCGACGCTCGAC
>NZ_RZOF01000485.1:0-3446 GCF_003998955.1 Mesorhizobium sp. M4B.F.Ca.ET.017.02.2.1
ACCCGAGCCGCCGCAATTGTTCGACCTCGAAACCGATCCGCTCGAGCGTGACAACCTCGCCGACGACCTGGCCAACGCGGCGCTGGTCGCGGCGTTCATGGACAAGGTCCGGGCGCGCTGGGACATGGCCGCTTTCGACGCCGCCGTGCGCGAGAGCCAGGCGCGCCGCTGGGTGGTGTATCCGGCGCTGCGCAACGGCGCCTATTACCCCTGGGATTTCCAGCCGCTGCAGAAGGCGTCCGAGCGCTACATGCGCAACCACATGAACCTCGACAATCTCGAGGAGAGCAAACGGTATCCGCGAGGCGAATGATGACAACGCTCGTCCCCTCACTCGACCATCTCAAAATGGCCTATGCCCTCACCTCGGCCGCAACGCAGGTGACGCCATTGCTGGAGTCGACGGCGCTCGCCAGGGAGACGGGCGCGGCGCGTGTCTTCGTCAAGCCGGAATCGCTGCAATGGGCCGGCTCCTTCAAGGTGCGCGGTGCCTATTGGCGGCTGAAGCAGCTGTCGCCGGATGAGGCCAAGAAAGGCGTCGTCGCCTACTCGTCCGGCAATTTCGCGCAAGGGCTGGCCGCCGCCGGCCAGGCGCTCGGCATTCCCGTCACCATCGTGATGCCGATCGATGCGCCGGCCGCCAAGCGTGAGGCCACCGCCGGCTATGGCGCGCGCGTCGTGCTCACCGACCATGGCGATCGCGCACGCGAGGAAGTGGCGGCCGCCAGGGCGCGCGCGATCGCCGAGACCGAAGGACTCACGCTGCTGCATCCCTTCGACGATCCGGAGATCGTTGCCGGCCAGGCCGGCGCCGGGCTGGAGGCGCTCGACCAGTTGGCGGCGAAGAACGCGCATGCCGACCTGGTGTTCTGCTCCGTCGGCGGCGGCGGGCTGATCGGCGGCGTGTCGCTCGCTTTCCACTATCTGTCGCCCCAGACCGAAATCATCGCGGTCGAGCCGGAAGGCTTCAACGGCATGGGTTCCTCACTGGCGCACGGCGCCATCGAGACGATGCCGATCGGGCCGAAATCGATCTGCGACGGGCTTATGGCGAGGCAGCCCGGCGAAGCGCCATTCGCGGCGGTGCGCGCGGCCGGCGTGCGCGGCGTCACCGTCGACGATATCTCGGTGCGGCGCGCCATGAAGATCGCCTTCGAGCGGATGAAGCTGGTGCTGGAGCCGTCGGGCGCGGCGTCGCTGGCGGCGCTGCTTGGGGGAAAGGTGAACGTGGCGGGAAAAACCGTCCTTGTTGTGGCTACCGGCGGCAATGTCTCGCTCGCCGATTTCATCTCGCATATGAACGATGGGCGCATATGAACAATGCTTGAAGCGGACTTCGTGATCATCGGCTCCGGCTCCGCCGGCTCGGCCATGGCCTACAGGCTGTCGGAGGACGGCAAGCACTCGGTGATCGTCATCGAGTTCGGCGGCACCGATATCGGGCCGCTGATCCAGATGCCGTCGGCGCTGTCGATCCCGCTCAACATGAGCCTCTACGACTGGGGCTTTGCCAGCGAGCCGGAGCCGCATCTCGGCGGCCGCGTGCTCGCCACCCCGCGCGGCAAGGTGATCGGCGGCTCGTCCTCGATCAACGGCATGGTCTATGTGCGCGGCCATGCGCGCGACTTCGACCACTGGGCCGAACAGGGCGCAACCGGCTGGGGCTTCGCCGACGTGCTTCCCTACTTCAAGCGCATGGAGGATTCCGACGGCGGCGAGGATGGCTGGCGGGGCAAACGCGGCCCGCTGCATGTCCAACGCGGCACGCGCAGGAACCCGCTCTACGGCGCCTTCGTCGAGGCCGGCCGCCAGGCCGGTTTCGAGCTGACCGACGACTACAACGGTTCGAAGCAGGAAGGGTTCGGCCCGATGGAGCAGACCATTCTCGGCGGCCGCCGCTGGTCGGCGGCGAACGCCTATCTGAAGCCGGCTCTGAAACGCAAAAACGTCACCTTGGTCAAGGGCTTCGCTCGCCGCGTGGTGATCGAGAATCAACGCGCCATCGGGGTCGAGATCGAAGCTAACAAACAGATTCAAATCGTTAAGGCGCGACGTGAAGTGATCGTCGCGGCATCGTCAATCAATTCGCCGAAGATCCTGATGCTGTCGGGCATCGGCCCGGGCGCGCATCTGCAGGAAAACGGCATCCAGGTCGTTGCCGACCGGCCAGGCGTCGGCCGCAATCTGCAGGACCATATGGAACTCTACATCCAGCAGGAATCGACCAAGCCGATCACGCTGAATTCGGTGCTCAACCCCTTCTCCAAAGCGTTGATCGGCGCACAGTGGCTGTTCTTCAGGACCGGCCTCGGCGCCACCAACCATTTCGAGGCCGCGGCTTTCGTGCGCTCGCGGGCCGGCGTCGACTATCCGGACATCCAGTACCACTTCATTCCGGCGGCGGTGCGCTATGACGGCAAGGCGGCAGCGAAGTCGCACGGCTTCCAGGCGCATGTCGGGCCGATGCGCTCGAAGTCGCGCGGCTCGGTGACGCTGCGCTCGCCCGATGCGAAAGCGAAGCCGGTGATCCGCTTCAACTACATGTCGCATCCGGACGACTGGACGGAGTTCCGCCACTGCATCCGGCTGACGCGCGAGATCTTTGGGCAGAAGGCTTTCGACAGTTTCCGCGGCAAGGAGATCTCGCCCGGCAGTCATGTGCAGTCGGACGAGGATCTGGACGCCTTCATCAGGGATCACGCCGAGAGCGCCTATCATCCTTGCGGCACGTGCAAGATGGGCCGCGCCGACGATCTGACGAGCGTGGTCGATCCGGAATGCCGGGTGATCGGCGTCGAGGGCCTGCGCGTCGCCGACTCCTCGATCTTCCCGCGGGTGACCAACGGCAATCTCAACGCGCCCTCGATCATGACCGGCGAGAAGGCTTCAGATCACATCCTTGGGCGGATGCCGCTGGCGCCGTCCAACCAGGAACCATGGATCAATCCGCGCTGGCAGGCGGCGGATCGATAGGGCATTGTGAGGCTGGCGCCCTCCCGCCCAGCGACCATCAATGGAGAAGACCATGCGCGCCCAGCCCACGGCATCGCACTATGTCAACGGCCGCTACATCGAGGACGAGGGCGGCGCGCCGCTGCCTGTGATCTATCCGGCCACGGGCGAGACAATCGCCACGCTGCATTCCGCGACGCCGAACGTGCTGGAACTGGCGATCGAGGCCGCGCGCGCCGCACAACCGGCCTGGGCTCGGCTGAAGCCGGTCGAGCGCGGCCGCATCCTGCGCCGCGCCGCCGACATTCTTCGCGCCCGCAATGCCGATCTCGCGCGCATCGAGACGCTGGACACCGGCAAGGCTATCCAGGAGACGCTGGTGGCGGACGCGCCCTCGGCGGCGGATTGCCTGGAATATTTCGGCGGCGCGGTCGCCGCCTTCAACGGCGAGGCGGTCGATCTCGGCGGGCCTTTTGCCCACACGCGGCGCGAGG
>NZ_RZOF01000486.1:0-3434 GCF_003998955.1 Mesorhizobium sp. M4B.F.Ca.ET.017.02.2.1
CTCTGACGACGCGATCGTCGCCTCAGAACAAATCGCCGGCATGAGCGATCGCGGCCTGCGCCGCCTGTTCGACCGGCTGGTCGAGCTCGGTGCCGTGCGTGAATTGTCCGGCCGCGCTACCTTCCGCATCTACGGGCTGTGAA
Organism: Mesorhizobium sp. M4B.F.Ca.ET.017.02.2.1; assembly: GCF_003998955.1. Taxonomy (NCBI): domain Bacteria; kingdom Pseudomonadati; phylum Pseudomonadota; class Alphaproteobacteria; order Hyphomicrobiales; family Phyllobacteriaceae; genus Mesorhizobium; species Mesorhizobium sp. M4B.F.Ca.ET.017.02.2.1. The sequence continues at coordinate 144 of NZ_RZOF01000486.1, forward strand.
GACAATGGCGGAGAGTGCACGTAGGCGAGGAGGGAGCCGGCCAGATGACCGTCGATCAGCTGACCAGCTGTTTGACCGGGAACTGGATCATCTGCCGCCGGAAGCGCGTTGGCGTGAATGGATGCACCGGGTCGAAGCAACGATCTTCGCCGCTAGCGAGCCGGTCGACCGCGAAATGCTCGCCCGCATCGTCGGGAAAAGCTGCAGCATTGATCTTCTCATCGACGACATCCGCGAGGAGCTGCGCGGCCGCCCTTACGATCTGGTTTCGGTCGCCGGCGGCTGGAAACATTTGACCCGGCCTGCCTATGCAGACGCCATCCGTGCTGCTGTAGGTGGAAGTGGGAAGACGGCCGACCTTACGCAGTCGGAGGTTTTGGTGCTGATGTGCATCGGCTACTTCCAGCCGATCACCCGCGCCGAACTGTCGTCTTTCTTCGGCAACGAGATCAGTCGCGATTTTATTGGTCATCTGCGCGGTGCCGGCCTGATCGCTTCCGGTCCGCGCAGCCCAACGCCGGGCGCGCCCTACACCTATGTGACGACAAAAGAATTCCTGCTGGAGTTCGGGCTCGACACGCTGCGCGACCTGCCGGATTTCGAAGCCCTCGAGGACGCTGGACTGCTCTCGAAGGAGAAGCTACTCGCAGGTGATATCATGCCAGGATTATACAACGACGAGGAAGAGCATGCTTAGCGTCGGCACTGATGAATAATACGCTGCCTGGCCGGTGGCCGCAGTTCGCGGCGTCCTCAACAGGATCTACGACCGGGGTTCGCGAGATGACGTGAGGAGACGCTGTCGGGCGTGGGGCGTTGCCTAGAAAATGGTGGGGGGAAATATGCCTGTAGCTCGTATTGAACGTGTCATTGGCGGTTTGGTAACCGCGTGGGCCGAGCCCGGTTCTGATGGCTACTTTGCCTGCCATCACTTTGGATCTAACGTGCATCCAGCCCACCTCTCCAGTTTGGATGAGGTGGCGGATTTCCTACGTTCGCATCTCGGCAGCGGTGTTCGCATGAACCCCGGCTGGGTCAAGATTGTACGGAACATCCACATCGATGGGGTTTTGCTCCGCTGATCGGCGCGAGCCGTTCTGGAGAGCCAAAAACGCCGGTGGCGGTGAATGATGGGTCACTCGCAGGCGCGCTGCCTGGTGTGAAGTTGTATCCATCGAGAGTGCTATTTAAGCCGCCGGACGGACCCTGGATAAGCAAATCATCCCAAGAAAAATCCTAGACAAATCATGAGACGGCGCTTCTAATTGCTGAGCCGACCGAAATAGCGGGTTGCGCATGTCTCTCAGTGCTTTGGGGGTTATTGCGAGAGACAGATTGCAATTCTGAACTCTGTTATAACGGCAAGGATACCCAGGGTTTGGGGGAGGGGATTTCGTGATTATCGCGGATAATGAAACCGCCATCGACTACCTGTATTACGAGACGGTCGCTAAAACGGTCGTCAAGCTGATCAGGCAGAAGTCGAAGGAACCGTTGACGATCGGGTTGCACGGCGACTGGGGAGCGGGCAAATCCAGCACGCTGCTGATGATTGAGTCGGCATTCAAGGGACAGACAGACACCCTGTGTGTCCGGTTCAACGGCTGGCTGTTTGAGGGATACGACGACGCGAAGGCGGTGCTGATCGAGACGATCGTCGCAGCCCTCCTCAAGGAGAGGTCCGGGATCGCCAAGGTGGCGGACAAGGCCTGGGACGTCCTGAAGGCCGTCAACTGGATGAAGGCCGCCCGCACCGCAGGCAGCCTGGCGTTCACCATGGCGACCGGGATCCCCGGTCCGGACCTGATCCAGGGGATTGGTTCGATCGCGGGCAAGGTGATTAGCGATCCCAAGGCCTACCTGACCGGCGACGTGTTCAACAAGGTCATGGACGGTGCGGCGGAGCATTTTAAGGAGGCCGCACCTTCCGAGACGACGCCGCAACGGATGCACGCCTTTCGCGAAGACTTCGAGGAGCTGCTGGAGCGCGCCAAGGTCGACCGGCTGATCGTCTTGATCGACGACCTCGATCGATGCCTCCCGCAGACGGCGATCGCCACGCTGGAGGCTATCCGCCTGTTCTTGTTCGTGCCGAACGCGGCGTTCGTCATCGCCGCTGACGAGGGCATGATTGAATATGCCGTGCGCAACCACTTTCCCGATCTCCCGGCGGCGGCGGGGCCTACAAGCTACGCGCGCAACTACTTGGAAAAACTGATCCAGGTTCCGTTCCGCATGCCGGCACTTGGCGCGTCGGAGACCTTGGTCTATCTCACCTTGCTGCTCTATCTGGCCTCCGGCGTCAGCGACAGTTCGGTGGAGTTCAAGAGCCTGCTCGAGGTGGCGCGCAAGGCCTTGCAGCGGCCCTGGCTGGGCACCGGCTTCGACCGAGACAAAATCAAGGCGAGGCTGGGGTCCATACCCTCCGATCTGGATGCCGCCCTGCAGCTTGCGGCGGAGATTACGCCGATCCTAACCGAGGGCGCCCACGGCAATCCCCGGCAGATCAAACGCTTCGTCAACACCATGGCCCTGCGCGTCGAGATCGCCAGCGAGCGCGGCTTCCAGGACGATATCAAGCAATCCGTCTTGGCCAAGCTGATGTTGGCGGAGCGATTCGCCCCGGAACTGTTCAACGCGATCGCCCGCGACGCGTCCGCTGACGGCTCCAAGACCATCTCGATCCTCGAGCGGAAGGTGACCTCGAAGGGTGGCAAGGACGCCGATGATGATCCCATGGCCGACTGGCCCAACATCGAGTGGGTCAAGCGCTGGGCGGCGATCCCCCCGCCGCTGAACGGCATCGACCTGCGGCCCTACGTGTTTGTCAGCCGCGACCGCAGGACGTCCGCCGGCATCGGTGTCGCCGGCGGCCCCGTGGAAGCCATGATCGAGCGGCTGGCGACGTCGACTCTCGGCGTCACGCAGGTGACGAAGGCCGAGGTGGCTGCGCTCACGCCCGAAGATGCCAACCGGGTGTTCCAGGGCCTCGTGACGAAGATTGATCAGACCGAAGATCTCGGCAAACGGCCGCCGGCGGCCGAGGGTCTGGCGCGCCTTTGCGGAGACCGGCCGGAACTGCGCGAACCGCTGGTTGCATTCCTCGGACGACTGCCGGTGAGCAAGATCGGCGGGTGGGTGGTTAGCGGCTGGGGTGTGGCGGTTGAGGGTCCGCAGGCGCAAGAGTTCGCCGAGCTCGTGGGAGAGTGGGCAACGCAGACCTCGAACAAGCCACTGAGCGTCGTCGCGTCGCTGCAGCTGAACCCGAAGTCGAAGAGAAAGTAACATGGG
>NZ_RZOF01000487.1:0-3433 GCF_003998955.1 Mesorhizobium sp. M4B.F.Ca.ET.017.02.2.1
CCCTTGGCCCTCAGGAGCGAGACACGTTCATCGGTCGCTAGCCAGTCGTCGAGAATTGAATCGGAGACGCGACCTCCGTGGGCATCACGGCGCCATGGAAACGGCAGGGTCGGCATGTCGACGGCTTCGGCTTTCGGGTGCACACCGAGCTTGTCGTATGGGCTTAGTCCGCGGAAGGTCGTGTCCACCAGACGTCGAGTGTTGGGGCACCAGAAGGCCCTTTCGATCGGCGTGACATTCATGTCGCCGAGCCGTAGCCGGAAGCCATTCGGACTGACCGTCATGAACCTTTGCAACGTCGACCATGCTGCCCGCAGAAGTTCGTTCAAGTCATCCCGAACGCTTGGATCATCGCGATCGAGACCAAGCGCCTGGACAAGCATCCGAACCACGCGAGAAGGTCTTGGACCGTAGGGGTGTGGCCAGAAGCGGACGTATCGGCTTGAGGGAAGCGCAGGCTCGAAAGGTACCATTTCCACGTGGCTCTGGCGGCGGTCAATCCAACGCATCCAACGTTTAGCGTCGAAATCCAGGATGACGTTAGTTCGGACAAAATGCGTAAGGAGAAGGCGCACGAGGTCGCGCCAGTCGTCTGCATTCAACCCTAAGCGCGTTGCGGAAGCCGGAACGACCACGTTGGGCTCGTCCAGGCCGGGAATGGTCAAGCGCAAAAGGCCCAATGTCTCAGCGCTGTTGGCGCGGACGGGCCGTCGCATGATCTCCCGATATAGCATGAATTCAGCGAGCCGCGCTGGGTCGGAGAAAGTCTCTTCGCGCTCGACCCAGAGATTCGAGAGAAAGCGGTTGATTGTGGGCTCAGCGGCGAGTCGATCGACAAGTTGGCGCCAGGCCTTCGGGGTGGCGACCCCTTCGAGCCTGATTCGCGCCAACCGAAGGTCAGCCATGAGGCTGAGAGTGATCCCGTCCTGCTCGTCGGAGGCCAGTCGCTTGAGCTTAGCCTCGATCGCGGCGATGGCCTGGTCGTCCCGCACGGGACGATCCTGCACAAAGTGGTAGAGAAAGCTTCGGACGAAGCCGCGCTCCGATGCCACCTGCAAGTTCGCCGCGTGTCGGGCCGTGCCCTGCCGCGCATCGGTGAAGGTAATCAGTTGCCGGCCGTCGAGCGGCAAGGGCTCGTCAGCGTCAGGTTTTGGCGATAGGTGCCCGACGAGTCCAGGGGTGATCTGAGACATCAAGTAGGGCGCACCCGCGACGAGCGATCGAAGCACGCCGGCCTCGAGGTCCACCTTCTTGGGTGCCCAGCCGCAACATGGACACTCACCTACGTGGCGGCTCGCGGTCGTTGGTAACCCCGCGCCGTCCACGGTCTCGACGATCGCACCGGTTTTTGGCTCGAAGCGGATTATCGGAGACGGCCGTGCCCCGCGCGCCCCTAAATATCGGCGGTTCACGACCGGGGATGTGGTCAGCGGCGCATCGTCTTGTGTGTCGTCTTCGGCGCCGAAGGTTTCGTCGCGATCGAGCGTTTGCTCGAACTCACCGTCCCCTGTGCCGCCTGTCCAGGCCACAAGATGCGATCCGTCGGCAGTTTCTTCAGCCTTGAGCGCACCATCGCCGCATTGAATGCAATAGGCCCATTCGAGCACGAGCGATCCGCAGTGTGAGCAATGCTCTCGCGATTCGAGGAAGACGGCGCCGAAGTGCCAGTCGGCTGCTTCAGATGCGGCGGGCCGCCCGGGACAGGTCGGGTTCACGCAGGCCCAGAGACCGGAAAGCGTCCGGTGGAAGAGGTGTAGGCGGACCGGCAGGATTGAGTCTCCGCCAGCGCTGGCCAGCGCCGGATCGGAATGTGGGTCCTTCGCCCTTGACGCTTCGACAAGCAGGCGCCTCGGGTCTACGTCCGCGCCGCCGATCTGGCGCGCCTGCGCGCTCCAGCCGCTCCAGCCTACGATGGCGCCGGCTCTGAACTGCTCCCTCAGGACCCTTAGCGGTGCAGACTTAGCGAAGATCTCACCGGCCTGGAGCGGTTCCATGCCCGCTATCTCGTCAAGTTCGATGAGATTGCTATTGAGGGCAGGAGAGGCCGGTAGCGACGCCCTAACACCTCTTACCACGTGAATATTTTGCTCTGGTGCGCCTGACAGATCTCGAAGGAAGGATCGTAGCTCGGCGGCGTCCGGGCCGCCGATCGTCGCTGAGGTCGCGACGTATCGGAGCTCTTCGGGTTTGCGACCGAAAGCAAGCGCGACGCGGCGTAGTAGGAGAGCAATTTCGGCCGCCTGGGCGCCGACATATGAGTGCGCTTCGTCCAGTACCACGAAGTCAAGCGTACCTTGTGACGCCCGCAGGATCGGTGCGTCCTTCTGCCGGATCAGCATGTACTCCAGCATGGTAACGTTGGTGACAAGAACCGGCGGAGGCGAGCGCCTGAGTGTCGTCCTATCAGCGACCTTCCAGGGTTCCCCACGCGCGGCGGTGCTCCGCACACTCTCCGGCGTGTCGCCATTGTAGAGGCAGTAGCGCAGCGCTCCGCCGAAGGGGGCGAACCACTTTGACAGCCGCTCCTCCTGGCTGGCGATAAGTGCGTTGAGCGGATAGAGCATCAGCGCGCGCACTCCTTCGAGCGGTTTTGCACCGCTATCGGAGGATCGAACCAGCCCATCCAAAATCGGTGTCAAAAAGCATTCTGTCTTCCCTGAGCCTGTGCCGCTCGACACGATCACCGAAGCGGCGCGTTCGCCGCAAAGCTGCTTCCAAGCGTCCACCTGGTGGGTGTAGGGCGGGTATGCGACTTCACGCAGAACTTCGAGCGTTCTTGGGTGCAAAAGGCCAGCCGGCAATCCGCCCCAACCGCCCTCTAACGGCAACCAGGGATAAGCGCCTTCGACAAACGGTTCGGAGAGGGCCGAGTTAGGCTGACCAGCGCGCGCACCCAAGCCCTCACGCAGATGCCGATTGAGATCGACTGAACGGAGTCGAGCCATACCGACAATCGCATCTGCAGCATCGCGTGGCAGCCGCGCCAGAAGCCTCTCGATTTCCATCACAGGTCCATTCGTTGGGTGGTGCCGGGGTCTATAGTCTCGCGTCCAAGGGCGACGGCGAGAGCGCTCTCGAAGAGCTGACGGTCGTGGAGCCAAGCGGCCCGACATCGTCCGACAACCTGCGGGTTTTGATGGAGTTTGCCGGCCGCCATTCGCGCCGCCACTAGGGGAGCAGCGATCAAATCCGCGAAGGCTGGGTCGTACCGCTCCCAAAGCTCGCGTCGCTCTGGCAGGAGCCCCGCGAGATGCAATCCGGTCGGTGGCTCGCGATGCTCACTCTGACGAGTCACGAACGCTTCGGCGAGTTCCCGAAGCGTTTCCTTCGGACGCCGGCATAGCCTTCCGATGAGGCCGGGTTCCAAATCTGCTCGTGGCGCGACCAATAGGAAGGTGATCCACGCATGAGTCGCTAGCCCGGGCTCCAGATC
>NZ_RZOF01000488.1:0-3431 GCF_003998955.1 Mesorhizobium sp. M4B.F.Ca.ET.017.02.2.1
GTCTTCAGGTCATGCGAAATCGAGGTGAGCAGCGCCGAGGCCGACCGCTTGCGCTCGGCGCTGCTCACCTCGATTTCGCATGACCTGAAGACCCCGCTCGCCGCCATCATGGGTGCGGCCGGCACGCTGAGGGAATTCTCGGCTGCACTGCCCGAGACGGACCGTGCCGAGCTGTTGTCGACCGTGCTCGACGAATCGGAACGGCTGAACCGCTTCATCGCCAACCTGCTCGACATGACCAAGATCGAATCCGGCGCGATGGAGCCGAACCACGCCTTCCATTTTGTCGGCGATAGTGTCGGCTCGGCCCTGCTCCGCGCACGCAAGATCACCGGGAAGCACAAGACCGAGATCGACATCCCCGCCGACTTGCCGATGCTCAGGCTCGATCCGGTGCTGTTCGAGCAGGCGCTTTTCAATCTCCTCGACAATGCCGCCAAATACGCCCCGCCCGGCTCCACCATCCGGCTGCAGGGCTGGGTCGACAACTGCTGCGTCATCCTGCAGATCATGGACGAGGGACCGGGCATTCCGCCCGATGATCTTGAACGGATCTTCGACACCTTCTACCGGGTGCGCAAGCGCGATCAGGTGCGCGCCGGCACCGGGCTCGGCCTGTCGATCAGCCGCGGCTTCATCGAGGCGATGGGAGGCACGATCACCGCGGCAAACCGCACCGACCGCGCCGGCGCGATCTTCACCATCCGCATGCCGGTGCCGGCCGATGTGCCCGGCATGCGCCGCGCCAGTACGGACGATCAGAGCAACGGTGATCCGGCATGACCAATCAGAACGTCACCATACTGGTCGTCGATGACGAGCCGCCGATCCGCAAATTGCTGCGCGTCGGTCTTGGCAGCCAGGGCTATGCCGTCTCCGAAGCACCCAACGCGAAGGCAGCCATCGAGCTGGTGGCGACGGAGAAGCCGGACCTGATCCTGCTCGATCTCGGCCTGCCCGGCATGACCGGTCATGAATTGCTCGGCAAATGGCGGGGCGAGGGTCTCGACATTCCCGTCGTCATCCTCTCCAGCCGTACCGACGAGGCCGGCATCGTCTCGGCGCTGGAGCTCGGCGCCGACGACTACGTCACCAAGCCGTTCGGCATGAACGAGCTCGTCGCCCGCATCCGCGTGGCGCTGCGCCACAAGTTCCAGCAGCAGGGCGAGAAGCCGGTGTTCCACACCGGCGACCTGACCGTCGACCTGGTCAAGCGCATCGTCACGGTCGAGGGCAAGGAGGTAAAACTCTCGCCCAAGGAATACGACATCTTGCGCATCCTGGTGCAGCACGCCGGCAAGGTGCTCACCCATCATTTCCTGCTGAAGCAGGTCTGGGGCGACTCCACCGACGTGCAATATCTCAGGGTCTACGTTCGCCAGCTCCGGCAGAAGATCGAGAAGACCCCCGATCAGCCGCGCTACATCACCACCGAGACCGGCGTCGGCTACCGCCTGCGCGAGGTGGACTGATACGGGCGATCGGCACTGCCGATCGTCCCGGTCGGCCAAAGAAGGCACTCAGTCCGCCGACAGCTCCGCCATCAAGGGCTATGCCAGGTTGGTGGGCAGATTCGTGGCGGATGAACCAATCAAATTCGGCGTGGCCGCCCATCGACCATGGCACCGCCTGTCAAATGCCCTATATGGATGGTAGATTTTAACGCGGGAGCGGATCGATGCCGCAGCTTCGTCCAACGACGGTTCTGATGTCGGTAATGCTGGCGACGGCGATCGTGCCGGCGGTGGCTCCCCATGCCTTGGCGCAGGTGATTATCCCAACAAATCGCAATGTTCTGGTCCAGCAGAACGAACTGCTGCAGCTGCAGAACAGGATGCTGCGGCAGCAGTTCCAGCAACAGCAGCAGCTAAATCGCGAGCTGGACCGCCAGATTGTGCCGCAGCCTCGTCCGCAGGTGCCGGTCGTCAAGCCGGGCTGTCAGGTGCTGGGCAATGCAATTTTGACGTCGTGCCGCTGACAAGCCGGCATTTTCGATTTATTTAGCCGACTTACCTGCCGGAAAATGCCACGTTGCATTGCCGGCGGTTTTGAGGTTTTGCGGCATGGCGCCCTCCCTTCTGGGCAGGGGCGCGATCCGGCCGGATTCTGGGAATGGCAGCGACCAAGAAGACAGCGGTACGCAAGGCAAAGAAGGGGGAACGGATCCGCCAGGTGGCGGCCATCCCCTTTCGGCTGGACGCCGGCGGCGACATCGAGGTGATGCTGGTGACGTCGCGCACGACCAGGCGCTTCATCGTGCCAAAAGGCTGGCCAATGAAAGGCAAGAGCGGGCGCAAGGCGGCCATGATCGAGGCGCGGGAAGAAGCCGGCGTCCTCGGTGACATCCTGAAACAGCCGGCCGGCACCTATTCCTACTGGAAACGCCTGGCAAGCCGCTTCGTCCGCGTCGACGTCGTCGTCTACCTGCTGAACGTGACGGAGGAGTTGCCTCGCTGGATGGAAGCGGGCACGCGGCAGCGGGCATGGCTTGCCCCAGCCGATGCGGCGCTGCTTATCGACGAGCCGGATCTGTCGACGCTGCTGAGGGATTTGACTGTCCCCCAGACCGAGCCTCCCGACGCGATTTGAGATCAGCTGCTCTCATCCTCGCGCCCGGGAAACGGTCGTACCGGAGTACCCGTATAGGCCCACAGCCATTCCCGCGGCAGCGGCCCCTTGTTGCGCTCGGTTTCCTGCGACTGCTCCCAGGCATGCGCCAGGACGCCGACCGAGCGCGACAGCACGAAAAGGCCGCGCGTCAGCGGTGGCGGGAAGCCGAGCTCGCCATAGATCACCGCCGTCGCGCCGTCGATGTTGAGCGGGATGCGCTTGCCCTTGCGCCGCGCCACCTCGGCCTCGATGGCCTCTGCGATGTCGGCGAAGCGACCGCCGACCACGCCGCGCGCCGCGAAATCGCGGGTCAGTTCGATGAGCCGCGGCGCGCGCGGATCAACCGGATGGAAGCGATGGCCGAGACCCGGCACATAGCCCCTGTCTTCGGCGAAAAACCGATCGAGCCGCGCCGCCACCGCATCGGCCAGCGTCGTGCCCTGGTCCATCGCCGCGGCGACGTCGCCGTAGAAGGAAAGCGCCTGCTCGCCGGCGCCGCCATGCACGTCGCCCAGCACGTTGATGGCCGAAGCCATCGCATTGTTGATGCCGACGCCGCAGGTCGCCGCCATGCGGGCGATGGCGATCGACGGCGCCTGCGGCCCGTGGTCGACGGCGGCACCCAGCGCGATGCCAAGCAGCGCCGCCTGGTCCTCGCTGGGCAATTCGCCGCGCAGCATCAGCCAGATCATGGCTGGAAAGCTGACGCGACCGATAAGGTCCTGGATCTCGTAGCCGCGCAGCCGGATCACGCCGGGGCTCATCTCGATGATGCCGGTCCGCCACCAATCCTCGCCGCGCGCGCGGCCGGTCTTTTTGTC
>NZ_RZOF01000489.1:0-3423 GCF_003998955.1 Mesorhizobium sp. M4B.F.Ca.ET.017.02.2.1
CCGTCGTCCTCCTCCGGCGGCTCGAGGATCTCGATCAGCCGCGCCACCCGCGCGCCCGGCAAATGGCGACCCTCATTGACCAGCGCCTCGTCGGCGCCGATCCAGGCGAAGGCCTCGCGCAGTTCTCCAAGGCTGGCGCCGGTCAGCGCGATGTCGGCGAGGACGGCCTCGTCCACCGGACCCAGCACTGAAATGATGTCGTCGCGTGTCATTGTCACCTCCGCGCCGGCCCGGCGCCGAAGGGCCCGGCCCTGGCGACGGAATCTGGGGCGCGAAATCGGATAGGCAATGGCAGAGCCGGGTTTGGCGCGGATTCGAAACGCGATCCTCGGCGAGCGGGCGTCAGGCGCCGGAATGTGGATCGATGCTGTAAGGATGGACGGGATAGTCGGGACCGATCGCGTCCCGCACCCGGCCGATCCACGCCGTCACGAACGGATAGTCCGCGAGCTTAAAGCCGCAATCCTCGGCGCGGTGGCTGTAGGCATAGACGGCGATGTCGGCAATGGTGAGAGTGTCACCGACAAGGAACGCTCCGTCGACGAGGCTGCGCTCCAGCGCCGCCAGCGTACGGGCGCCGGCTTCGCGCTTGCCCGAAACCATCGCCTGGTTGCGCTCGAGCCGCCCGGTCAGGATCCAGTAGCGCAGCGAGCCAATCACCGGCTCGACATAGTACTGCTCGAAGAACAGCCATTGCATCACCTTGGCGCGGAGAAGCCGGTCTGCCGGCAGATAGGATGTGCCCTCCGCGACGCAGACGAGGATCGCGTTGGACTCGGCGATCGCCTGCCCGTTCTCAACGGCGAGCACCGGCACGGCGCCGGCCGGGTTGAGCTTGAGGAAAGCCTCCGTGTGGCTCTCGCCCTCGAAAATCGAGACGACGCGGGTTTCGTAGGCGATGCCGAGCAAGCCGAGCAGAACCCTCACCTTCCAGCCATTCTGCGACGGCAGATAATCGTAGAGCGTGAGCATGGTGGTCCTTTCGTGCAATCGGGACCGGCTTCGCATAGCGCAGGGGTATGGTCCACCCGATCTATGCTAGGCCCCGAAGCGGCTCTGAACGGCCGCCGGCGATGTCTACGTGCGGACCGAAGAACTCAAAGAGCTCCTGCATCTGAGGCAGCATGTCCCATCCTCTGGTCGGCATGAGTGTCGTTTGTCCCCTCGTCGTCGGAAGCCGCCCTCATCCCCGCTTCTCGATATCGGCGGCCACGGCCATAGCTTCCAGGCCGATTTCGCGCAGCAGGCCGGTGACGGGATTGTGGAAGCCGACGAGGTAGAGGCCGAGTTCCGAGGAGCGGGCATTGACGCCGCTCTTCTGCGGCCTGAGCTCCGCCGGCAGGAAGTTGTCGTAGGCCGGGCGGTAGCCGGTGGCGAGGATGACGGCGTCGAATTCCTCCTGCCCGCCGTCGACGAAGGTGGCGCCGCGCTCGCCGAAGTGCTTGACGTCGGGTGCCACCTTGATCCGGCCGGCCTTGATCGCCGCCACGGTGCCGACATCGATGACCGGAATGCGGCCGGCGTCGATCTGCTTCAGGATGCCTTCCTTCGGCCTGACGATGCCGTATTTCTCGAGCTTGCCCAGCGCCAGGTCGAGGATGATTGGGAACATGCGGTCGTTGAGGCCCTGCGGCATCGGCCGGGTGGCGATGCCCACCATCTGGATCGGCACGCCGAACAGCTGGCGCGGCACGATGTGCACGCCCTTGCGCACCGAGAGCGTCGGGTGGGCGCCACTCTCGGCAAGGTCGAGCGCGATCTCGGCGCCGGTGTTGCCCATGCCGATGACCAGCACCGTCCTGCCGAAAAAAGGGGCCGCCTCGGTATAGTCGGCGCTGTGCAGCACCTTGCCCTTGAAGGTCTCGATCCCGGGAAAGCTGGGGACGATGGGCTCGGCATTGTTGCCGCTGGCGACGACGACATGGCGCGCCGTCAGCGCGTCGGATCCCGTCTCGACGCGGAAACCGTCCTTGTCGCGGCGGATGCTGTCGACCGTCACGCCGAAGCGCGGCCTGAGCTCGAAACGTTCGGCATAGGCGTCGAGATAGGCCACCACCTTCTCGCGCGGCACATAGCGCGGATGGTCGCTGGGGAACGGCACGAAGGGCAGCGAGGAGAAGGACTTCACCGTATGCAGATGCAGCCGCCGGTAGTGCCGCCGCCAGGCCGGCGCCACCTCCGAGGCCTTTTCAAGCATAAGGAAATCCACCCCCGCCCGGCGCAGGCAAGCGCCGACGGCAAGCCCGGCCGGCCCGGCGCCGACGATCACGACATTGGTATCCAAGCGGTTTCCTCCCCTCCCAGGTCATGGCAGGCTATGCCGGGAGGTGCAGGCTGGACAAGTGGGGTGCGGCGCTTCCCTTCTCCCCCTCAGCCCAGCCCCGCCAGCTTCGCCGCGTCGCGAATGGCGTTGACGGCGCCCGGGTTGGTCACGAGATAGCCCGAGATGAAACCCTCGACGGAAAAGTCGGGGAACTCGGCCGCGAGCCGCGCCACGAATCCGGCCGCCTCGGCGCTGTCGCCCGACGCCGCATGGGAGAGCGCCAGGAACATCAGCACATTGGGCGAGTCCGGCGTGCTTCTGCGCAAGGCCGCGATGGCTTCCCGGTGCCGGCCGGCGCAGAACAGGACGCGGCCCTGCATGCCGAAGTACCAGGGCGGAGCGAGCGGATTGAGGCGCATGGCGCGCTCGATGAGCGGGATCGCCTCGGCAGGATCGCCTGCGACCAGCGCCTTGCTGCCGGCAAGCAGCGCCAGCGTGTCGGCATGGTTGGGGCCACATTCGTAGGCCCTTTTGTAGGCACGCTCCGCGGCATCGAGGTCGCCGAGGCATCCCATGAGATCGCCGAAGCAGTTGCAGGCGCTGCTGTCGAAGGGATCGAGCCGGATCGCATTTTCGACCGCCGCGCGCCATTTCTCGATCGATGCCCGCGGATCGCGGCCAAAGCAGTTGCCGGCTTCGATCGAATAGGCGTAGGCGAGCTCGGTCCAGGCCCTGACCAGCGTCGGGTCGAGTTCCAGCGCGCGTGAAAACAGCCGGATCGCTTCCGCATTGCCGGCGCGGCTGAAGGTGTTGTGCTGCTCGACGCCAAGCAGATAGAGATCATAGGCGCGCAGGCTGGCCGGCGGCTTGCGGCGAACCGCGTTGCGCCCGATCGTGGCGATCGCTCCGAAACAGCCGGCGAGCACATTGATGACGCTTTCGGTCAGGCTGTCCTGCAGCGCGAAGATGTCCTCGACCGGACGGTCGTAGCGCTCGCTCCAAAGGCTGACGCCGTTCCTCGCATCGGCGAGCTCGATGGTCAGCCGAATGCGGGTGTCGTCGGCGCGCAGTTGGCCCGACAAGATATAGGCGGCGCCCAGCGCCTTGCCGTCGGCCACGAAATCGGCGGGCTTGCTGCCCAGCGATTTCATGGTGTGGAA